>JAIYBO010000044.1 GCA_027488495.1 Bacteroidota bacterium
GCAAAGCCCTACGAGCCGTCGGCGGATCGTTTGGTGAGTTTTGAAGTGATCGAGCATTTGCCTTCGGATGATGGGGTTGCCAATTATGCCAAGAGTTTGAAGGTGGGTGGTATCGCTGCGATATCGGTGCCCAACAAATGGTGGATTTTTGAAACGCACGGGGCCAAATTGCCTTTGTTGCCTTGGAACCGGGTGCCATTTTTCAGTTGGTTACCACGGCCCTTGCATGAGCGTTGGGCGCATGCCAGAATTTACACCAAACAGCGGATTTGCTCATTGTTGGAACAACATGGGTTTGAGATCGAAAAGGTAGAATACATCATGGCACCGATGGATGTGATCAAATGGAAACCCTTGAAGAATTTCTTACGTATGTGGGTTTTTAACAGCGATACAACGAAGATTCCCTTCAAATCTGTGAGCATTTTGGTATTTTGCAAACGGGTGAGGTAAAATGTATGGAGAGTAATAGAGTGATAAAAATGAACATTATGAAAAAATCAATATTAATTTTTTTGGGCGTAGCCTTGAGTTCGGCTGCCTTTGCACAAAAAGAACCAGACAAACATTGGTATCACGGTGAGCCAAAGAAAAAGAACATGGGTATTTCCTTGGACAAGGCATATGCGAGTCCAGCCGCTCAATTACCATCTAAAACCATTGTGGTTGCGGTGATTGATGGTGGTGTAGACATCGCCCATCCTGATTTGAAGGACGTAATTTGGCACAACAAGGGTGAAATTCCTTTCAACAACATCGACGATGACCGCAACGGATATGTGGATGATACTGTGGGTTGGAACTTCATTGGCGGTAAAGATGGCAGAATGGTACAATACGATCATTTGGAGAAGGTGCGTTTGTATCTGAAGTACAAGGAGCAGTTTAAAAATGCGAACGCGGATGATGTGAACCAGAATCCGGAATATTTGGCGTATCAAGCGTTGAAGTCGGACGTGGAGAGCACCATCGCAACCAGCAAATCACAGTACCAGAACATCACCGATTTGAAGATTGCCTTGTTGGAGTATGCAAAGAAGACGGGCAAGGAAGTGCCTACTGGCAAAGAAATCAAGGCGGTGAGCGTGAATGCATCTGAGGTTAAGAAGCGTGATCGTTTGGGAATGCTCGTGGGATTGATGGGGTACACCAAGTTGATGGAGGCACTGGATCAGTCTTTGCAAGGCATGGAAGCCCAGGTGAAGTATCAGTACAACGTTGACTATAATCCCAGAGAGATTGTGGGCGATAATTACAACGATTCACGTGAATTTGGTTATGGTAACAACAATGTGGCCGGACCTGATGCGTCGCACGGTTCACACGTAGCTGGAATCATTGGTGCAAGCAGAGGAAACGGCATCGGTTTGGATGGTGTTGCAGACAATGTGAAAATCATGGCCATTCGCGTGGTTCCCGATGGTGATGAGCGAGATAAAGATGTGGCCAACGGCATTCGGTATGCGGTGGATAATGGTGCCAACATCATCAACATGAGTTTTGGTAAGGGTTACAAGTGGGATAAAGACGTGGTGAACGAAGCCATTTTGTATGCCCAAGATCACAATGTATTGTTGGTGCACGCGGCAGGAAACAGTTCACAAGACAATGATGTAACGCCCAACTATCCCAATGATTCTTTGGGTGGTGATGTGGTGGCTAACAACTGGATCGAAGTGGGTGCTTCTCAGCCTTTGAAAAAGCATTTGGCCACTGATTTCAGTAACTACGGTCAAAACAATGTGGATGTGTTTGCGCCTGGTCAGAGTATTTATAGTACAATCCCCAACAATGGATATGCTTATTTCAATGGTACAAGTATGGCATCGCCGGTGTGTGCTGGTGTTTGTGCGTTGGTTTGGAGCAGAAATCCATCATTGACCGCGAAAGACGTGAAGATGATCATGGAAGCATCTGTTGTGTTGGTTCCTGGAAAGGTTGTGTTGCCTGGTACGAAGAAGACCAAGGTGGCTTTCCCAACTTTGAGCAGAACGGGTGGTTTGATCAATGCAGAACGCGCGTTAATGATGGCTACTTTGCCGTTGACGAAGTAATTGAGGTCGACTGAGTAATTCAGGTTGACTGAATAATTGACGTTGGTGGCTGTTTGGTTCAACCCCGACAAAACGCGCTGAGTTCGCGATAAAATTTGGCTACGGGGAATCCCATGACGTTGTAAAAACATCCTTGGATTCCCTTCACGCCCACGTATCCCATCCAATCTTGTACGCCGTAAGAACCGGCTTTGTCGAATGGCGCAAAGTTTTCGATGTAGTGCTGGATTTCTGCGGCACTCAATGGGTGAAATGTGACTTCCGTTTTGTCATGAAACGTATGTGTGTTGAAATCATTCCGAAGACAAACGCCCGTAAATACGGTGTGGGTTTGATTGCTCAAGGCGTTGAGCATTTCGGCGGCTTCTTTGGCGTTTGCCGGCTTGTTCAGCACCTGATTGTTGATATACACAATGGTATCGGCGGTAACAAGAATTTTTTCTTGGATGGGTTGGTGGTGGTGTAACGATTTGTGTTGAGCCAAAAATTCACAGATTTCCTGTGGCGGTAGGTTGGCGGGGTAGTCTTCATCGGCGTTTATATCGATGTATTCAAAATCAAAACC
>JAIYBO010000086.1 GCA_027488495.1 Bacteroidota bacterium
GTGAGGTAATCAGGTACACCGTATCTGTTGTTTTGCAGGTCTTTTACCCAACTGTAGCCAATCACATTGTTGATGGCCAATAAGTTGAATATGTCGATGCTCATCCAAGCTTTGTGCAATCCTAAGCGACTTACCCATGGGTGCTGTTCTGGTTCAAAAATCTTGCTAAATCCGATATCTACCCTGCGGTAAGGGGGTATTACGTTGGGTGTTTCGGTATATCGGGCGTTGCCATCCAAATAATAGGGGATACCAGTGCCGATGTTCAAACTCAGATTTACGCGCACGCTGGGATTGTTCGGCATTTGATCTTGGAACACAACACCCAAATTTACCCTGCGATCTGTAGGACGGCGCAGGTAGTTGGTAATCACTTCTTCCTGTGTTTTATCGTTCACGTAGGTGATTATCTCTTTGGTTTGCATAATGCCCAATGTGAACCAACTTTCCAATCCATCGGTAAATTCGCCGTACAATCGTTGATCAATTCCCCAAGCATAACCCGTGGCTGAATTCTGGGCGTAATAACGAATTCTTATATTATCAAACAAATAAGGAACCAAGTCTTGATAATTTTTGTAATACGCTTCGGTGGTGTATTTGAATTTTTTCGTTCCCGCGTAAATGTATCTTTCAAATCCAGCCACCAAGTGGTAACTCTTTTGTGAGCGCAATGACCGATTGATTTGGCCGTCGAAACCCCTTAACTCTCTGAAAAATCCTGGCTGATGATAGGCTCCGGCGGCAAATTTGAATAATACATCTGGGCGTTTTGTGGAATCAACGCGCTGACGTTCATTGAAATTTTTGTTGGGCTCCCAGCTGAGGCTCATTCGAGGCATGGCGATCCACTCCTGATTCAAACCCCAATATTGGCCTCGAATACCTGCATTTAGCCAAATCTGTTCGCGTTTACTGATTCTCCATTGACCCGCCAAATGCGCTTTGGCCCTGATGGATTCGATTCGATTTTTCGCTTTGATGAAATTGTCGAACAAAATGGTATCACCCATTGCACCCCATGGGGCGATGTTGTAGTCGTTGCTATCGTTGTAGTACCATTCGGCTATTTTGTCGTTCACGGTTTCATGGTTCACCCGAACGCTGTAATGCCATGAAAATGGATCCGTATTTCGTCCTACATTGCCGGTGTGCGCAAATTGCGTTACACCCGAAACCATGCGATTTCTTCCGTGATCCAAATAATATCCATAACCCAGTGTTTTGAGCGGTTTTCCGTAGGTTTTTGAGCCAAGGTCTCTATCGAGCTGACTGAGTGAATAAGCGCCTTCTACATCAAATTCTTCCTCCTCGGCGATGGCGGTATGGTTCACCATCCACTTGAATTCGTTGCGAACATTGGCCTTGTGTCTCAAGGTAAAGCTACCCATGCCATATAAATAGTTCAATGCCTCTTGGCCAGCCATGCCCACATTGAGTTGAAATGCATTTTGAACCGTTCCGAAGGTACTCGTGCGACTTGTGGGGTTGAGTTGGTATTCGTTGCTGGCTAGGTTTCCCAAAAATTCGATCCACGTTTTGCGACCCAATCTATAAGTGACCAAACTTTGTACATCAGAGAATCTCATGGAATAGTTTCCATTCACATCCAAAGATTTGGTGATCAATCCGTTGTTGAAATTGCGAATTCCCACAAAGCCAGAAAATCTTTTGTGTTTTCCGCTGAGCATGGCGCTGTTGAGCATGGTTCCTAGTGTGATACTGCCCTTGAAACTGTCTGGTCTGATGTAATCTACATCCAATACAGAACTCATTTTATCGCCATATTGCGCTCCAAAACCACCGGCACTGAATTTAACGGTGTTTACCAAGTCTGTATTGATAAAACTCAAACCTTCTTGCTGACCGCTGCTGATCAGTTGTGGTCGAAGAATTTCAACGTCATTCACATAAATCAAGTTCTCGTCATAATTGCCACCGCGAACGGTGTATTGGCTCGACATTTCATTTCCGGAAGACGCTCCGATGAATGTTTTTACCAAAGCTTCCAATCCGCCGCCTATGGAAGGGTTGAGCTGTAGTTTTTGAGGTTTGATTTCCTCCAGAAATGGTCCGCCTTTGTTGATGCGAATTCTCACTTCACCGATTAAATCCAATCCTTGTCCAATAGCAATCAAAGTGGCTCCGTCCGTGGGTTCTTGCCATTGAAATCCAAAGACTTTTTCGCCTTTGAGATAGCCAAAAATCAAATCACCAGGATACAAGGGCTCGGTGGCGGTGAAAAAGCCCAAGGAATCGGTGACTCCAATTTGTGAATCGTCTGAAAATCGAATCTTTACGTCCGCTACACCTTTGGTTTTTCCTATCTCAGGCGCGCGGCGATTTTCAACAACACGACCTCTTTGAATTTTATTCTGGGCGCTCAACAAAGAGCAAATCCAAAATGAAAATACAATCAGTCCAAAGTGCTTCACGGAAGTGTTAACGCAAAAAGACTTGCGTTATTTGATTAATTGTTTGAGTTCTGCAATGGTTTGGGTGGGGTTGGGGCTTGCGAAAACAGTATTTCCCGCTACCAAAACATCAGCGCCCGCATCTGTCAACAATTTGGCATTGCTCAAGGAAACGCCACCATCAATTTCAATCAAAGTATTGGTTCCAGCTGCTTGAATCATGGCTTTGAGCGATTTGATTTTATTGTAGGTGTTTTCAATGAACGATTGACCACCAAAACCGGGGTTCACACTCATCAAGCAAACCACATCGCACAAATCCAACACTTCCTTGATGGTTTCAACGGGTGTATGTGGGTTGATTGCCACGCCCGCTTTCATGCCGTGATTTCTGATATTGGTTAAAGTACGATGTAAATGCGTGCAGGCCTCAACATGTACAGTGAGTACATGAGCTCCTGCATCGGCAAATGCTTTTGTGTATCGATCGGGGTCTACGATCATCAAATGCACATCCAAAGTTTTTTGGGCTTTGGCTTGCAGTGGCTTCATTACGGGAAATCCGAACGAAATGTTGGGTACAAAAACGCCATCCATCACATCTACGTGAAACCAATCGGCCTCACTTTGATTGATCATGTCAATTTCTTCGTAAAGTTTGCCAAAATCGGCAGAGAGGATGGAGGGTGCTATCATTCCAGACATAGGGCAAAGTTAAGTTTATTATGCTTTTAAAGCCAAGTACAAATCAACGCATTCTTTGGCTTCCTTTACATCGTGCACCCTTAAAATGGTGGCTCCACGATCCAAGGCTGCCATGTGCAGGGCGGTGGTTCCATTCAACGCGGTTTCAGGGGTGCCATTGAGTGTTTTCCATATCATTCCCTTGCGCGAAATACCCACCATCAATGGTTTATTGAACTGCCTGAATTTTTGCAACTGATTGAGCAACTCAAAGTTGTGTTCGGTGGTTTTTCCGAAGCCAAACCCGGGATCAATCACCCAATTGGCGAAATCTTTTTTCTTGTATTCAGCTTTCTTTTCGTTGAAATAACCCAAAATCTCACCCATCAGATCGTCGTAGTGTGGATCGTCTTGCATGGTACTTGGATTGCCTTTTTTGTGCATCGCAACATAAGCAATCTCATTGTCGATCACCGTTTTGAACATTTTTGGATCATCATCACCCGCTGCGATGTCGTTGATCATGTCAATGCCCAATCCAATACAAGCCAAAGCCACTGAACTATAATAGGTGTCTACACTGAGCCATGCTTCGGGAAATGCTTGTCGCACCGCACGAACCACCGGAGATACGCGGTCCAGTTCTTCAGCAAATGATACGCGCTCACTGCCTGGGCGTGTACTCTGTCCGCCAATGTCAACAATCGCAGCACCCGACTCAAACATCGCACCGGCTGCATCAACAGCTTGTTGCACCGATTGAACGCGACTTTTGTTGTAAAAAGAATCCGGTGTAGCGTTGAGAATGCCCATTACCACCGGTTGGGTAAGGAGGAGTTTTTTCTCTTTAGAAAGTAGGAACATCCGATTATTTGATGACTTCTTTAGGATTGCCGACCATCAGCTCTGGGCGAACCCATTCGTTGAATTGCGCTTCAGTCAACAATTCCAAAGCCAA
>JAIYBO010000236.1 GCA_027488495.1 Bacteroidota bacterium
CGATGGCTCGCGCTTGGGGCGATAGGGTATTTTCTTTTTCGGCGTTTCCGGTTTTGCCGCTTCTGGATTTGGCTGCACTGGATACGGCGCGGGCCTTTCTTTTTCTTTCGGCTTCTATTTCCCGAGCAATCAATCGGCTGATTTCATTGTTGAGTCGGGCAATGGCTTTTTCGTTGTCGCGAATTCGGTCTCTCAGCTCTTCTTCTCTACCCGAAAGCTGCTTAACAAGGGTTTGTTTGGACTGCTTGTCGACTTCAAGTTCTTTGGATTCTTTTTCATTTTCACCCATCAACACCGATTTTTCTTGCTTTACGCTTTCGAGTTGGTTGATGGTTTTTCCCAGGGATTGGGCTTGGGCTACGATGGTTGAGATTTGGTGGCGGCGATAGCCAGAGATTTTGCGGATATATTTCCACCGGCGCATGGCTTGTGCGATGGATTTGGAGGAGAAAACAAAGGCAATCTCACGCCCACTCTTGCGAGTTTTGTAGGCCTTCACGATGGTCTTTTTGAGCTTGAGTTTTTGTGAATCGTGCTCTTTTGTGAGACTATCGAGAAATTTCTGTTTTTGCGACAATTCGTAGTTTACAGAGCGGATTTCAACACCCAAGTTCTTTATGACTACTTGTCGTTGTTGGATGATTTGATTGAGTGAATTGAGTTTGTCGAGGGTAACCGTTTTTTCCTTTTGGGTGGAGGAAAGGGCTTTTCTCTGCTCGGCGATCACGCGTTGCATTTTTTTGCGTTTGGCTTCGAGTTGTTTGCGTGATTGGGCTTCTCCCGTGTTTGGCATGAGGGAGGAAATCAGCAGCAATATGAAGGCCAGGATGCGCAAGGGTTATTTCAGTGGTAGGGTTTGTCGTTTGTATGAATCGTCGATCTTGAACGGGTACGAAGGTATTACATCGTATCGAGCGGTTGTTAACGTGAAATCGACTTGTGCAGTTTGTTGTGCATTGGTGGTTGTAATTTTCATCGCCATGGGCAAAAAAGAGAATGCGCTGCCAGATTCTTTGGACACATCGAGCCATTGGCTGTGTTCGAGGACGACTTTGTCTTTGGGTTTGTTGGGGGTGGTAATTTCTGTGAATCGGAGTTGGGAGAAACCATTGTATTCTTTCTTGGTTTCGGCGGTGGGCTGTGCAAATTTCGATTCGATGACCAGGGGTTGTGCCACTGTGGTATAGCACATGAGTTGGTTGAGCAGTTTAACGCTGTAGTTGCTGTTGTTGATGGGTTGGGGGCTGCATGTATCAACGAGGGGCTGTCCCACAAACAAGTGCTGCAGGTGTTGCACGCCGAGGGGGATTGACAGGTATTGGCTGGCTTCGGCCACGGGAATCGCGTAGTATTCTTTGTGGTAGATATCGGCCAGGTGGAGGGTATCGCGGAGCATGATGCCTTTGGCGACTTGAATTTGGATACCCATGTTGGCGCTGATGCTGAACCACACAATGGAATCGCGTTTCATTCGCAGGTTTAGGGTGGCGGGAATTTGTTGATCGCCGGTGTTTACAGTAACATCGTATCGCCCGGTGAAGTACGTCCAATTGTTAGACTGTGGCAATTGGTTATTGGCCAAGGAAATGTACTGGGGATTATTGTCTTGCGCTTGTGCGGCGGCGGCTGAGAGCAGGGCGAAGAGGGCGAGGAAGTATTTCATGGGGTGATGGGCGTTTGGGGGTTATTTATTTTTTGGCAATGATTCCAAATCTTGTGCCATTTGTTTCCAAAGGTTGAGGTATTGGACAGATTGCGCTTGTTCGGCGATGGAAATGGCGTAGGGGAGGTCGTTGGGTGTTAAGCCTTCTTGCTGGTACAGTTCGATCCAAAGTTGCAGGGCTTGTTGGGTTTGGGGCAGTTTGGGGTTGGTATTGAATTGGGGGAGTGATTGGGCTTTGTTTGAGGCGATTCGGGCTCTCAGGCGAAGGTATTGCAGTTGTATGAAGGGGTCGGTTTCGGTGTTGGCCAAGGTGAGTTCATCTTGTGCGGCGGCCCATTGGTTTTGGTTGATGAGTTGGTGGGCATTCACCAAATTGTGGGCGGTGAAAATGGGTGCTGTATTTTCCAGAGTATCGGCATATTGGTGGGCGGCCGAGAAGTTGTATAGTTCAAGGCTCATCGCGAACCGCTTTTTGGCCCAATTGAGGTTAGATAGTTTGGGGGTTGGGCCCGAATTTGGGGTATTAATGGGTTGCGATTCCCAGTTTTGGTTTGTATTGACTTGGTTTCCCTTATCTCGGTTTTCTTTGTCTTGGTTTGTGCTGACTCCCTCTGCTTCTTGAAGTTGTGTGAGGGCGAGGTTGCGGAATTGAGCCACTTTTTCGGTGTTGCCGAGGTGTTTTGTCCACGTGTCACAAAATCCGAGCAGTTGTTTCGCAAAAATCTCGGACGCCGATGGATATCTTTTGGCGGCTTGCGACAGCGCAATCGCTGCGAAGTGATGGAAGGTAAAGGAGTGAGGGTCGAGGGTAGAAAGTTGTACGAGGATGGCTGCTGCTGCTGCGGGTTGGTTGCTTTCGTAGAGCAATTGCGCTTTGAAGTATAGGTAATCTTTGTTCAGTGGTTGTATACTGAGGGCCCTTGAGAGGTTCTGGAGGGCGGCCAATTTGTTGGCTGTGTGTGTTTCAACGGGGGTGTTGCCATTGGTATTTTTGGCATTGTAATAATCATAGGTGGTGGCGTGAATTTTTGCCAGTCTATAATGTGCACCTGAAAGGAAGGGCTGTTGATCGGGTTGGCTGGAAAAGGTATCGAGGAGTTGTTGAAACAGGGATTGTGCTTCGCGATAATTTTCGGCTTGATATTGTGCTTCGGCGTTGTAGTAGGCAGCTTTGAGCTGAGGGGAAGCGTATGGGCTGTTTTGGGTGTTTGTGACGATGGGCGATGGCTCCGTATTTTGCGCATGGAGGGAGGGAGCGACCCACATCGCCAAGAAAAGAAACAGTAAGAAAAAGGCAGTTGGGGTTGATTTAAAGGAATGGCAATCAGAGATCAACCGATGGAGCTGAAATCTCCCAAGCTGTATTCTGCGCTGCTGGCGTTGTTGCCCTTGACAACCACGTGGTTGCCGATGAGGGAGTCGTGACAGTTGAAGTGGCTGAGGTGACATTGCTCTTGGATGATGCTGTTGCTGATGTTACAGTTTTCGAGTTTGCTGTTGTTGCCGATGGAGGTATGTGGCCCCACAACGCAGTTTTTCAAAGATACGCCATCGCCGATGAAGCAGGGTTCATGGATGGTAACGGTCTCATCGAAGCGGGCGGCAGATCCGGCGAATTGTTGCGCTTTGTTGACCAATACGCGTTGGTTGGTGAAAACGGTGGCTGCGTAGTTTCCGCAATCGAGCCATTCGTCTACGGCGCCGGGAACAAACTGCATGCCTTTGGCTTTCATGTTTTCCATGGCATTGGTGAGCTGGTATTCTCCCTTTTCGCGTATGTTGTTGTCGATGAGGTATTGGATTTCCGACTCGAGGGTTTCGCCGCTTTTGAAATAGTAAATGCCAATGATGGCTAGGTCAGAAACAAACTCGGTGGGTTTTTCAATGAAATCGGTGATGATGTTGTTTTCGTCATATTTCACCACGCCAAATGAGCTGGGGTTGGCTACTTTGTGCACCCAAATTACGCCATCTTTTGATTTGTCGAGGTTGAATTGTGTGCGGAAGAGGGTGTCGGCGAAGGCCACGATGACATCGCCTTTGAGGCATTCACGGGCACAAAGAATGGCATGGCCGGTACCTTCTGCTACGTCTTGGTAGAAAATTTTGCCTTTGGCGCCAACGCTTTCGGCGATTTGAAGTAGTTCTGCTTCAACGGCATCGCCAAATCTACCCACTACGAAACCGATTTCATCGATGGATTCACCGCAAACGGCCACGATATCGGTGATGAG
>JAIYBO010000167.1 GCA_027488495.1 Bacteroidota bacterium
ACATAAGGATAGCTCGAATTCCATTGAGCATCCACCGTGGCGAAATAGCAATATATGCCGTTGGGGTATTCTGGGGTTACACAAAAACGACCGTTGTGCTCATCCAGATACTCGCTTTGCTGAGCAGACGGTGCCACGTACTCATAATCCTCCCGAAACAAACCCAAAGGATAGGTTGAATTCACGGCCGGACCGTCCACCACATCGGAACCATCGGCATAATGGGTTCTCACCGCAATGTTTCTTAGTTTGTAGCTACTTTTCATCCGAACCAATCCACCGGTACCATCCACATTCTTGAATCCATAGGCACCATATATCGGGAAACCATCAACCGCATAGCCCAACAAAGGTGCATGTTGCGTACTGTCAATTACATACAAACCGTCTGCCGCATACAAATCGCAGACATTCGATATCACCTTTTTATCCAATTTGAACGCCGAAGGATTTTGATGATGGTGATAATTGCCCATCGCCGGATGTCCTTTCGCACAATCAAACCCACCCCGCTCAGCAACTACCGCATCCCGGTTCCAAACATTGTCGCCCATCCCCATAAGCGGCCCGCCTTTCAACGCTTGCTGCGCATTGCTCCAACTTACACCATCTCTGTAATCAAACAAAGCAACTCCATTGATAAAAATCCCAATATTACCACCGGTTGTACTCGTGGGTGTAACCGAATTTTTCACTGGCTTCAGAGATATTTTGAAAATCGCATTCTGATTTTGCGCCAAACTGGGATTGCCATCCAAAAACGGACCCGTGATGTATGATGGAATTCCAGTAGTTGTCACATACACCCAATCCGTGGAGTATTGCACCTTTTGAACATTCGCCAGCACATCATCCGCCACCGGGGTTGAATTGCCTTTTACATAATGTCTACCCTTGATATTGGTGGTGTTTTGAATCCATTGAGTGATCCCTGGATTGGTTTGGGCGATGGCCGATCCGCCCATCATCAACAAACAGAAGAAGTGTATTTTTCGTAACATACTGTCCCTTAGACGACAAAGTTCAACCAATCACGCGCATTTTCTTCTTTTTTTCTCCATCTCATTTTCTTGGCGATTGTCGAGGATCCACAAAATCCTTGGAATACAAAAATTTCCGATCGGTCAACGTCATCAAAAAAGCCACCAAATCCACGCGCTCATTGGCATCCAACGATATATCAATCACCTTTCGCTGCCCCTCACCAGAATCCCCAGAAATAACCGAACCACCCCCATCGCCCCGAACCACCAACCGCTTTCCTGAATAGTTTTTCACCACCTGATACAAAGATTGAAACCCGCCATTGTGCATATACGGAAAACTCACCTCCACATTCCGCAACGTAGGAATCTTCATGTGATACGCATCATTCACCAAACCCGTTACCAGCGCCCTACCCCGATCCAAACCACTCACCAATGTACCCGCAGAATCCATGCCGTTCAACCCATCAGCCCATCCATTGTATTCGTATCCGGGACGGGTAAACAGGGGCTCGGAATGACAAGCAGCGCAGAATTTTTGAAACAACGCATACCCCCTATTTTCTTGTTGGGTAAAGCTTATTTGTTGTCGACGCATCGAATCGTATCGAGACTGATCACTCACGAATGTGAGCTCAAACCGGGCGATGGCTTTTAGCGCCAGGGGCAATGAAATCGGCTGATTTGGGTACGCTAAGGCAAACAGGGTTTGATACCTCGGATTTTGTTTTATGCCATTCAAATAGTCTTGGAGCGACATGCCCATTTCTGTGTGTGCGGCGATGGGTGCCATGGATTGCAACTCCAGATGTTGGATGGCACCGTCCCACATGAATCCCGATTGCCAAGCGAGGTTCATGAGGGCCGGCGCGTTGCGCCGGCCCTCCCTATCGAAAACACCGTGACTCAATTTGTGGTCCACGTGTGCAAATGCCGTGTACGACGTATGACAGCTGCCACAACTCACTTTGCCATCCGCCGATAGCGATTCATCGTAAAACAAAATCCTGCCCAACGCAATTTCTGCATCCACGTTCACACCACTCGAAAATACCAATACGGGCTTTGGCCATCCCTCCCGTGACAATCGCTCATACCTGCGCTCTACAGATTTCGCGTCGCCCAATCCACCCCCCGCATATCCCAAAATCACACAGCCGCTCAAGGCAACACAAACAATCCCAATCCAGCCTGTCCTTCTCATCTTCTTATTCCCGACGATTTCTTCGTCTCACGATATTCAATACATTTCGATGCCTAGGCGACACCGATATCTCATCATCTACCCAAATACCTTCGGCAACCAACGAACAGTATCTGCGCCCAGCGGAGCTGGGCGACATTACACGTACCTCATCGCCCAAATTCAACAGCAGAGAATCCAAGGACCAAACAAAACCCAAATTACGTTTTGATGGTCGTTTCCCACCGTGAATTGCATCTAGAAAAAAGCCATAAAAGGCCATTGAGGTTTTATTCTCACCCTCAAATCCGCCCAAATGCAATTCCAATTTCCGTTCACCCGCCGAATCCCGCAACAACCCCTCCAATTTAAATTGAATATACCCTGATTGCCATGTCCAATACATCCCGTGAACTGGATCCAAATCGCCATCCATCACCCCGCCGCGCTGCAACAAACTATCCACGCCAAACAACATCCAAACAGCAAAATCAACTTTACGAGCATATACTTGGCGATGTAAACTTGCGCTATCAGCCAAATCCAAGAGCCAAGCATCACCTACTCTGGTCTGCCGTCTGTTCGCCAAATATGGCGTAACATACCAGCGCATCACATCAACTTTGCATTCCAAACCGCCCGGCAACACCGTCCACTGATTCAACACCAATGGCTTTCCTGCCAACGTAACCTGATGATGAAAATCCAGTCTTTGCCCATGCAGCCGTCCCATCGCTGCGAACAAAAGTCCGAGCAACAACCGACGAAGGCCCAAGCCCAACATAAAATCCATCATGATTGCATCAAATCTAGGGCAAATTACCGCCTTCTTGGCATTTTTTCACCGCCCAGACGATGTCCAAACATCTCGTTAAATTCAACCACCATCTCTTCAAACGCCTTCACCTGCCTACCCTCACACAAACCTTTCATTTGCTTAAAATGGGCCACATGTATTTGATGTATTTCTGCTTGAAGCGAACCAATTTCCTTACAAATTTGCATCGTCTCAGTTGAATCCATCCCAGAACCAACCCCCTCAAACAGCGTTTGCCTCAACGCATTGATTTTCCGCTCGCGCTCCCCCACCGCTTTCCTATGCAATGCGATAAATCCCTCATATTTTTTCACTTGCCAATCTTCAAATTGCAAGCGCTTGATAACTTCTTTTTTCGGACCCTCTCCCCTGCCATTCCTTCTACCCATCTCGCCCTTCCCCTGAAACGAACTCACCCAAAATCCGGCTACCACCAATAAATTCAACACCAAAAGGGCCATCACCCAGCGATTGTTTATCTCAATTTTCATGGTCATATAATTGTTCCGTTTGATTCAAAAAAACACCCATCCATTCAGCGCCTGCCACCTCTCCTGAGCGAGGCCCTTGCAATGCACCCCGAATCACGATCACCTCCAAAAACACCACCAACAACGCAGTAAATATCCAAGTAAATTGGCGTGATGTCGATACACCTTGCGCGCGGCGCCCCGTCATTGCACCTTTCCATCCCATTACTTCGCGATGCGATTTTTCCTCACGCCTCGATTCAATCTTCGATACAACCCGTGAAAACAAAAATGGAGACACCTCCACCCGATTCACACGATTTGCCGGCGCAAATGGATCAAAATCTTGTTTCTTTTTCATGGTGTATCAATGAGTTCTTGTTTCGCATCAACCGCAAAATACCTGTTGACTAGACGCTTAGACGATACTTTTATCATTTTCCTTCGCTTTTTTGTGAAAATTTGATCAGATTCTTCCTTGCCCTGCCCAGCAAAGATTCCACCGCCTTTTCCGTTGTCCCCAAAATCTGTGAGGCCTCCGAAATGTCTAATCCTTCCATCCGCACCAATATCAAGGCCGTTCTTTGTTTTTCGGGCAACCGATCGATCCAGCCAAACCACTGCTTCAATTCTTCTTTGTATTCCAACGCCACCCCAGGATGATTGAATTCCGTATTCTGCTGTGGCACCCACTGCGTAAACACATCGAAGTACTGCAACACACCCCAACCCCGCTTTTGGGCACCCCTCAATTTCAATTTATCCAACGAGCGATTCACAGCAATGCGATAAATCCAGGTTCCCAAACTCGACTTCCCCTCAAACTGAATGCCCTTCTCGTGAACCGTCAAAAACACATCTTGAACCACCTCCTCAGCATCTTCAACATTCCTCAAATGATTCAAGGCGATGTTGTAAACGCGATGGGCGTGTTGTCGGTATATTTCTTCCAGAGACTGCAACGATTTTGTTTTTGTTCAAAAACAAGACGACAAAAAACATGGTTGTCCCCCCCAAAGAAAAAAATTATTTCCGCAAAAATTCTTCACCGCCAACAAACACGCGATCGCAGTGGTTGCGTCCCATGAAATACGGAATGGCCCGAATGGCATTGGGTGTATGGGTGGTGAAGAAGTTGGCTCGCTGGCCTGCGGACAGCGAGCCAACTTCTTCTTCGCAACGCAGCGCGCGCGCTGCGTTGCATGTAATCGCATAAAACGCCTCCGCCGGCAACAACTTCATCTGAGTGCAAGCCAATGCCCACACGATCTGCAAGCTCCCAATTGGACTGCTGCCAGGATTGAAATCCGTAGCCATCGCAAATGGCAAACCTGCATCAATCAAGGCCCTACCCGGTGCATAAGGAATGCCCAAAAAATAACTCGTACCCGGCAAGCCCACCGGCACCGTGCCCCCATATCCCATCTCCATCGACTCGCGCAAAAGAGCAACCTCCACCTCACTGCAATGCTCCAAATGATCTGCACTCCAACTGCCATTGGCCACCGCCACCTGAACTCCCCCCGTGAGACCCAACTCATTCGCATGAATCTTCGATGGCAATCCCAACGCCGCAGCCGCTTTCAATATCCGATCGGTTTGCTCCACCGTGAAAAACCCGCGATCACAAAATACATCGATGTGATCCGCCAAACCCTCTGCCACCACCTTCGGCAACATCTCCTCAACCACCAAATCTACATACTTATCCGGCGCCCCCTTAAACTCCATCGGAATCCCGTGAGCCCCCAAAAACGTTGACTTTATCACAATGTCAAAAGCCGCCTTCAATCGCTGAATCACCCGCAACATCTTCAACTCTGCATCCACCGTTAAACCATATCCACTTTTAATCTCTACCGCCGTAGTTCCGTGCGATATCATCTGTACCAATCTTTCCGATGCCTGGGCATACAACGCGTCTTCATCCATCGCCTGCAACTTCCTAGCAGAATTCAATATGCCACCACCGGCCGCCGCAATGGCCTCGTAACTCTCACCCCGAATGCGCATCTCAAACTCCTCATGCCTTGGCGCCGCAAACACGATGTGCGTATGCGAATCCACCAAACCCGGCAACACCTCCACGCCCCCCAAATCCACCAATTCCATCGCTTCAGCAGCCGCCCATTCACCCAACATCGCCCCGCGTGCATCGCCATTCAATCCCCGCAAACGCCCGCAAATTTCCGCGTCTCCAAATCCCCCTTCATCGCCACCCAAAGCCACAATCCTGCCGCCATCAACCACCATCCAAGCATCGGTGAATGATTCCACCGTTTGCATTTCCAATCCTTTGCGATAACTCCCTGCCTCAGCAGCCACACCCCACATTCGTGAAATACCATGAAATAACTTGCGCATCAACTGCAAATAACGCAATTTTGAAGGGATGACCACCGATGAATTGTTGCAAAAATTGCAAACGCCACCGCAAATTCACCCCAACGCCTTCGTGGCACCCAACGCAACAGCCATCGGCGATGTGATCATCCACGAAAATGCCTCCATCTGGTTTGGAGCCGTCCTCCGGGGCGATACGGATACCATCACCATCGGACAAAACACCAACATTCAGGACAATGCCGTTATCCACGCCGATCCAGGCGCACCCTGTACCATCGGCAACGATTGCGTGATCGGACACAGTGCCATCGTTCACGGCGCAACTCTCTCTCACCATGTGCTCATCGGCATGCACGCCACCGTGTTAAACCACGCCCAAATTGGAGAATTTAGCATCATCGGTGCCAACGCCCTTGTACCCCAAGGCATGATCATCCCACCCTATTCATTGGTTTTAGGGGTTCCCGCGAAAATCGTAAAAACCCTAGACCCCAGCGTTGAAAACCAAATCCAAAGCAATGTAGATGAATACGTTTTGAGGGCCAAAGCATACAAAAAACACTTTGCGGAATGATTTTTGACCACTCCAAAAAGGCACATTAATTTCCGCCCATGGCACGCAGAACCAAATACTTCTACAACCCCAAATCACTGAGCTTCGAAAAGGTTTCAGACCACCGCAGCTATGTACTTTGGAGAAGATTGGGCGCCACATCCCTGTTTGTAGTATTGGTGGTGGGATTGAGCTTCGTCATCAGCCACTTTTATGTGCGATTCAATATGCTCCCCAGCCAGCAAAACAACTTCGCCGTGCTGAGAGAACTTGAAACCGTGAACCGACAGCTGCAAGAATTTGAAATGCGACTGGCCGACCTAGAAGACAAAGACCTCAACATTTATCGATCCATTTTCAACGTAGCGCCACCCAAACCCACCGATTTCCGCGGCAAAGATTATAGCGAACTCACCAAACTACCCAACGGAAAACTGCTGGCCCGCATCCGCGAAAAAGCCGATCAACTCGAAGCCCTCGCCCAAGCCCAAGAAGCCAGCTTCGTAAAACTCCAAAAGCTGTCGAAAAACCGCATCAACGCCATAGACGCCATCCCCGCCATCATGCCCGTTGCCAACAAAGACCTCCGTCAGATGGCCTCCGGATTCGGATATCGCCGCGATCCCTTTTACCACACCCCCTCCTTTCACCCCGGCATGGATTTCACCGCCGCCACAGGCACCGAAGTATACGCAACCGCCACAGGCACCATCGCACAAATCAAAACCGAGCCATGGGGCTATGGCAACCACGTCATCATCAATCATGGCAATGGATATGCCACGCTGTACGGACACCTGAGCAAATTCGCCGTGCGGCCCGGACAGAAAATAAAACGCGGTCAACTCATTGGATATGTGGGCAATACGGGGCGATCCACGGGCAGTCACCTTCATTACGAAGTGCGAAAACACAACAACCCCCTCAACCCCGCATTCTTCTATCGCAACGATCTCAGCGATGAGCAATATCAAAAAATGATTGAACTTTCTCAGCGAGAAGCCACCCGTTTCGATTGATAACAAACCACAGGCCCATTACCTTTGTAACATCAACATGGAAAACACCACAAAAAAGTACATCAAAATTGGCGAAGCCGCCGCCATCATTGGCGTTCCAGCCAGTACTTTGAGATTTTGGGAGAAGAATTTCCCCCAAATCAAACCCATGAAAAACAAAAAAGGCGATCGCTTCTACACCGAGAAGGACCTCGACGTGCTCAAAGAAATTCATTATCTTTCTCATAACAAAGGCCAAAGGCTATCCCAAGTTTCGAAAACCGTAAAACGAAACACCGATGGAATGTCGCCCCAAGCCAAATTGGTACAAGAACTCAGAGACTTCAGGGAAAAACTCATCAAACTCAAAGAACAGCTGGAATGACAAGGCGCGGCAGATATATCGGAATGTGGTTTTCAATGCTCTTTTCGATACAATTTGCCACCGCACAATCCCCAGTCAGCATCCCGAAAATACCCCAAAGTACCCCGCTCCCGCAAAACATTACCAAGACCCCAAATGCGCTTCGATGGGAAGAAATGGCCTTCGAACTGCCCGTTTGGTCCAAATTCCCAGAAGCCGCCCCAGAAACTTTTTGCATTTTTCGCAACAACGCATGGGGCAGCAACAAACTCCATCACATGGGCATCGCCCACAATGCAAAAAAATTCAAGTGGGAATACTACAGCATGGGCTCCCCCGAATGGCGCAACCAATTGGCCTTGGTCCACTACAGCCTTTGGCTAAACCCAAAAAACAAATTTTCACTGGGCATAGGCACCGCATGGACATCAGGCATCGCCACGGAATCCCCCACTGCCCCAACCTCAAAATCCATCGCACGACCCCTGATTCAAGGCAACTACATTTACCAAAGCCCGAAATCTGGCAGCCTCATCATTAGCCTCCGCGGTGTCGCCACATTTCAATCCATTCAACCCGAACGATGGCTCTTCGGCTCAAGCAATCCGCTGCCCCTGCAGCCCAACTTTGACCATCAATACCTCTGGAATACGGCACAATGCCTCTGGCTGGGACCCGCCAAAAAACAAAAACATGGCACCGCTTTGCATGCCGAAAAAGGAACCTGGGAAACCCTACAGCCCTTCGTATCATTCACACAATCCCCGCAAACCAATTTCTTGGAAGCCGGCTTGTGTTTTTCTCATACAAAATCATGGTCGCTGCTAGGCGCCCTCAGCACGTCATCAAAGCCCCTTCGCGTGGGCATCTACAAATACAATCAATCATGGAAAGCAGGAATGGAAGTGCAATGGCATCAGCAACTCGGTTGGCTGGGCGCGTTGCAATGTCGGTATGTGTGGCAATAATCACTTCAACCACAACGCCCATTTGGGCACAAATCACAACAACCCAACAGGATTTGCTGGGTTTTCCGCCGATACCCATCAACCAACTATCAAATCAAGAACTGATCGCTCACCCCGCCCTGCTATACGAAGAAGCATTGGCCATCATCGAACACAAAAAACAACATGGTCAGTTCCTGCACACCCAAGAACTCCTGCATTGCGGAATGTCATTGGAACGCATCGCCGCATTAACACCGCTGATCAGTATCTCGCCGCCCACACAATGGGTAAAGCAGAATTGGAAACGACAGTTTCTGGAAAGCCAACAAAGCTTCTCAATCACAGCTGGGTTGAAGCTGGGCGAACCCGCAGATACCCTTGGATATCGGTTGCCAAACATCCCAATACCTGTCCCCGCATTGGCACCCCAAATGGCCCAGCAAAACATCCTTCCCACAGCCCAAATGCAATGGCGATACCACAACCCAAACAATTTTTCCATGGGGTTTTCTATGCAAATCGATGCGGGTGAGAAAATTCGCCATCCCAAAGACTTCATACAAAAATTCCACCTCCGAACGGGTGATTTCAAACGATTCGATCAAATTGTGGTGGGCCGATACTCCATACAGTTGGGACAAGGTTTGGTGCAAGGCGGATTATCGGGCTATTGGAATGCACCCATCGTTTGGGCCAGAAAAACCCCAGATTGGCAACTGGCCGAAAAGCGGGGATGGGATGAGTATCGCGGACATTCCGGTGTGGGCATCTCCGGGAAATCGCCCAAAAACGGACTCAAATGGATGGTCTGCGCATCGCGGGAAAACATCTCCGCACGCATCACTGAAAACGGAAAAATCTCTAGCCTCATCACCGATGGAAATTTCAGCACCGCCAGCCAACTATCACAACAATATAACACCCTGCAATCACACGCCACCGTGGCGGTACTCACCCCGAAAGGACTGGGTTTTGGACTCAGCGGATATCGTTACAACCGCGAATGGGCCAAAGAAAAATTGGGGGCTTATCCCGAATTGTGGTTTACCCATTATCACCGAAATGGGGACCTGCAATTTGGGCACTTGGCCCTGCAATACAACCTGCCCGCCATGGTTTGGGGCTATGTGCGACCCATCAATAAAACCACAGACCTATCTGTGCGCACCTATTGGATACACCGAGATTTCAAGCCGCCGCAAGGATTGTTCAATCAGTTCAACAACAACCAATGGCGGGTGGCCGCAATGTATTCTCAAGGCAACGCCGGAAAAAAATTGTGGCGCTGGGGCGTTGAGATGGGCAAAGACATCAAATACAACCCCAGCAATGGGGTGAGGAGATTTCACCACAAACAACAATTTCATTGGGAGAGGGCATTGTTCAGCGGCGTGCGGTGGCAAGGCGATTGGCAGATGAATTTCAACAACGAACAACCATTACCCGATGATTTTTTTAAACAGTGGGAGCATAGATTTTCTGGAGAAATCCGGTGGGTGCTAGACGGGTCCGGAGGCGGGCCAGCTGAAGGCTGGTCCGCCTCCGGACAAATAACACTCATTCCGCATACATCCCAAATCCAATACTACCCAGATCCATATTCCGCCCAAAGCCCTATCTCCTTGCAACCATACACTTACCTCAACACATCACCATACACCCCACAAATCCAACAACCCAACGAGCCACAAGCCGCCGAGCCGCAAGCCTCCGAATCCTTCTTAATTTCCATCACCACCACCTATCGAAAACCCTTCACCCCGTTGAAATTTTCCGCCCAAATCCTTCATTTCAACGCCACCCAACCCCTGTATTTTAGCCCCATTGCCATGCCCTCCGAAATCAACAATTACGTCCTTTCAGGCAAAGGCACCGCCATCAATTTCCTCACCCAAACCACCATCAAACACAACCATCACCAACAAACGCACATCGCCCTTCGCACAGAAATCATCGTCAAAAACACAACAGAAAAGCCCTTCCAACCCCGTATTTTTGTATCACTATGGTGGAAATAACCCAAGCAAAACTCTCTGTGAACGTCAACAAAATCGCCACCATCCGAAATGCTCGCGGTGGCAACAACCCCAACGTGCTACAAGTGGCTTTGGATTGTGAACGATTTGGCGCCCAAGGCATCACCGTTCACCCCCGCCCCGATGAACGCCACATTCGCTACAGCGATGTGATTGAACTGGCCCAACACGTCACCACAGAATTCAACATCGAAGGTTACCCATCCGAGGATTTTTTACAACTCATCGAAACGGTAAAACCCCACCAAGTTACCCTGGTACCAGATCCACCAGATGCCATTACCTCCAACGCCGGTTGGGATACCATCACACACCAAGAATACCTTACGCAAATCATTGCACGCATTAAAAAAACCGGCGCCCGAGTATCGATTTTCCTCAACCCCAACCCCGAACTCATCCCGTCGGCAAAAGCCACAGGCACCGATCGCATAGAACTCTACACCGAAGCCTATGCCACGCAATTCCATCAAAACCCCGAACAAGCCCTGCAACCCTATATAAACACCGCCCAAGCAGCAGTAAATATGGGATTGGGAGTGAATGCCGGACATGACCTTGACCTGCACAACCTCAACTACATGGCCAAAAATTTGCCTGGATTGTTGGAGGTGTCGATCGGACATGCACTCGTTTGCGATGCGCTGTATTTGGGATTACAAAACACCATTCAAATGTATTTGCGTGCCCTCAACACCCAAAACACGCCGTAACACCCAATCACTCAACCCGCTTCGCGCATCATGAACCGCCCCAAAAACAAAAGATCTAGTAGCAGAAAACCCATAGCCTTACTGTTACTTCTGCTGTTCACGGTTCATCACCTGCAAGCTTGGGGATTTTTGGGACACAAAACCATCAACAAACAAGCCGTTTTCGCCCTGCCTCAACCCCTGTTCGAGTTCTATAAATCGCACATCGATTTCCTCACGGAACACGCCATAGATCCCGATCAACGGAGATACACAGATACCGCCGAAGCCTGCAGACATTACATCGATTTGGAACGCTATGAAAAAGCCATGCCCATCGATACCATTCCCAAATTCTGGAAACAAGCAGTAGAAAAATACTCGGCAGACACCCTGTTCGCCTATGGCATCGTGCCCTACCATGTGCAAACCATGCTTTACCGACTCACAGAAGCATTCAAATCCAAAAACCTAGATAGAATTCTTCACCTGTCGGCAGACATCGGCCACTACGTGGCCGACGCCCATGTGCCTTTGCATACATCCATCAATTACGACGGCCAACTCACAAACCAACACGGAATCCACGCACTCTGGGAAACCAGAATCCCCGAAATCAGCCTGCCCAATTACAATTTACTGGTGCCCTTCGCACACTACCTACCCCAACCCACCGATAGCATCTGGAGTTACCTACAAACCTCCCACAGCCACCTTCCCACCGTGCTGGCAAATGAAAAATCGCTCACCCAATCTTGGGGCAGTAACAACAAATACGAACTGTCTACGCTAAGCAACGGTAAAACCATCAAACAAGTCAAAGCGGAGTTTGCCATCGCCTACGAAAACAGCCTAAACCACATGGTGGAACACCGCATGAAAGACGCCATCACCGCCGTTTCTTCCTTCTGGTATACGGCTTGGATGCTGGCCGGACAACCCGACCTAAAAGACCTAAAAGGCCCTCAATAAATTGAATATCATTTCAATAGCCAAATACTGACCTCGGTTAAACAATCGTGACCGCGACACATAATACCTGATCTCAAGAAATCATTTTATCTCAGCCACAAAAACTTGATGCCGAGAAATCAACCCTAAACTCAAGCAAACTCAATTCGCCTTCAGAATCACCATTTCAATCCTGCGATTCAATGCCCTATCCGCCTCGGTATCGTTCGATGCAGTAGGCTTACTAGAACCGTATCCCTTGAATTTCAACCTCGCCGCCGGAACCCCCGCAGCCACCAAATAATTCACCACAGATTTTGCACGCGACTCAGACAATTTCAAATTGTAATCCGCGGCCCCCTGATTATCCGTATGCCCGCTGATTTCTATCACCATCCCCGCATTCGATTTCATCAAATCCACCACAATCGCCAACTCCTCCTTACTCTCAGGCTTCAAATCAAACTTATCCGTGTCGAAGAAAATGTTGTTCAACACAAACACCTGCTTCGCATCAATCGGGGTTAACTCAGCCCGCACCGAAAAAGGATTACCCAAATCCGTCGCCGTAGGCTGAAAATTCAAACTCTTCGGCATATACCCCTTCGCCGTAGCAAACAAAGCGTAATTCCCTCCCGCCTGCAACGGTATGAAAAAATCCGAAACGCTGTCCGTAAAAACCACCTTCCCACTGCTCAATTCAACCACCCTAACCCGCGCCTTCAATGGCAATCCCGTTTTCACATCGCTCAATACCCCCGCCACATAAGTCACCGGCTTGGGCATAAACTTTTCCGGCACCAAAAATTGATAAATATCCAACCTACCCACTCCGCCCGGACGGTCACTGGCAAAATATCCCTTCTTACCGCCCGATTCAATGTATAAACCAAACTCATCATGGGGTGTATTCAATCCTGAACCCAAATTCTCCGGGGTTGACCACTGTCCGTCAGCACCCAACCTCGACATAAACACATCAGAACCGCCAAAGCCCGGATGTCCCAAACTACTGAAATACAAAGTGGCGCCATCGTAGTGTATAAATGGGGCGTCATCATCCTCGCGGGTATTGATCGCTGGACCCATGTTCTTTGGCAAACTCCAC
>JAIYBO010000187.1 GCA_027488495.1 Bacteroidota bacterium
ATAGGATCGCCAAGATATGCATCAGGCGTTGATTCATGGTTGTTTTTGCGCTTTTTGGGGTTTGTTTTTGGCTTTTTTCCAGCTGTTGGATCGTTTGAGTTGATCGGCGTTGGGATAGGGCAGTTCGGGTATGCTGGGGTTGTATTGGGGAATAAACGTTTGGGTGTTGGGTTTGTTTTGAATATCAAACAGGAATTTGGGGAGTTTGGCTTCGGTGGCGGGCAGTTGGTTTAGGGGGTAGAGCACGCCGATGGGCTTTTCGTAGAAGGCGATGGTTTCGATTTTTCCTTTGCCAAAATGGATGTTCATGCGATTGCATGATACCAAATTGGCGGATTGCAGGGTGTCTGCATCGCGAAGAAAATAAATGCTTTGGGCCTTGCCAAAGACTTGCACGCTTTGTAATTGTTGCTGCGGGGTAAACTGCTGCATCATGGAATCGCCCTGTATTTGGGAGAAATGTAGGGTATCTTCTTGTATGACAACAAAGGCATTGGGGAAGGCTTTGAGGGATTGAATTTTCTGTTGTTTCACCAGCATTTCCATGGAATCGCCGCTGAGGCGGGAGGTGGAGTCCCAGAGTACGGGGTTGCCGTGAAAGTAGAAGGTTGAATCGCTGCGAAGCGAGGTGAGTGTGTGGCAGGTTCCAGAGGCTTTGTCTTGCGAGAAGGCCACGTGGTGGATGGCTTTGAGGGCGGTTGGGTTGCTGCTATCGGTGTTGTAATGCAGGGTATCGGCGGTGATGCGGAACGGCGTTTGGGTGTTGCCTTGGATGGCGAGGGCGTGGTTCCAAACGGAAAACGCTTTTTGGTTGCCGCGGTACAGGGCATGCTCTCCCCACACTCGGTAATGGTCTATGGTATCAAGGATGAAAACATGTCCGTGCGCCTCACCCCGTTGCACTTTTTTCTCAAAATGAAGGGTATCGCAGAGGATCACTTTGCCTGAATCGAAGAGGGCTACTTGGCCGTTGAACTGTCCGGTTTCGGCTTCGGTGAGGTAGTATCCGCGTTGGAAAACGAGCGTTTTGGAGAGATAATCGAGTTGTGTTAGGGCGAAGAACTGCGCTTTTTTGGTGTCGGTGCGATATTGAAGGGTATCGGTTTTAACGGTATAATCGGGGGTTGTTAGCACCACTTTGTTCTTGAAGAACAGGGTTTTGATGGAGGGGTTATAGCTTCCGGAGGTGGAGGTCAGGGTGGTTTGTTTGTCTTTGATGAGGCCACGGGCGCCGTACCAACCCACTTTGGTTTGGGTGTTGTATTGGATCCAGGGGGTGGTGAGGGTCATGCTACCATCGGTGAGGGTAACACCGCCGGAGACTTTGGCGATATGCGTGGCGTTGTTGTATTCGAGGGTTCTTCCGGTGACGGTGGCGCCATCGGAATTGGTGATTCTCACGTTGCCTCTGCCCAAAAGGTCTTCGGTTTGTGGGTCGTATTCAGCTTCATCGCAGAACACTTGGGAGCCGGATTGTTCGAATCGCACATTTTCGCGGAGCCATTGCACGGTTTTATCGCCTTTTTTGAGCGATTTCATGCGGCCGGCTTGCAGTGAGATGGCTTGCGCTTGCAGCTGTGGCAGGGCGATGATGGAGAGCAGCAGGATGATGAATTGCATGCGCCACGCCATGATTTTGTGTTGGCGGGGTGAAGGAGAAAACTTGTTTCGAAATTGGAAATAACCCACGGAGTTTCGGCTTTGTGCAATTACTTTGCAAAGTAAGTGTTAAAAGCGTTTGAAACATCGGTAAATCTACAGAATTGGGATTTGGGGCGACGGCCGACATTGTTGGCGGTGAGCGGGGGTGTGGATTCGGTGGCGATGGCCCGATTGTTTGCGATGAAGGGTTATCCGTTTGCGATGGCGCACGTGAATTTTGGGCTGAGGGGCAAGGAGAGTGAGGGCGATGAAGTGTTTGTGCGGGGCTTGGCGAAGGAGTTGGGCGTGGAAGTGTTTGTGGAAAGGGTGGATGTTGGGGGGTATCGGCGCGCCAATGGGATCTCGGTGCAGATGGCTGCGCGGGAGTTGCGATATTCGTTTTTTCGACGGGTGATGCGGGAGCGGGGCTTTGAACGGTTGGCGACGGGGCATCACGCGAACGACAATTTGGAGCATTTTTTTGTGTATTTGTATCGCGGGAACACAGCTGTGGCATGGCGGGGGATATGGCAGGAACAGGGCGATGTGGTTCGGCCTTTGTTGGGGTTTTTGAAATCGGAATTGGAAGAATTTTTGGTGGCGGGCGGATGGTTGTGGCGGGAGGATCGCAGCAATGGCGGGGTGGGATATTTGCGCAACAAGGTGAGGCATTTTGTGATGCCGGGGCTGGACGATTTTGCGAAGGAATTTTATGGTTTGAGCATGCGAAAACAGCAGACTTTGCGGGGCTGGCGAGCGCAGCAGATGGGTTTGTGGGATGAACATTGTGAGGAGAGTGATGGCGGTGTGTGGGTACCTTCGGTTTATTTGACTTTGGCCGATGAGAGCTATTGGGTAGATCGATTGATGGGGATGGGATTTTCATTGAGTCAGTTGAAACAGGCCAGGGAGAATCACCGCGCGGGTGCGAAGTATGAGGGGGTGGATCGGACGTTGTGGGTGGGCCGGGGCGGATGGATGGTTCGCGGGAAAGTGTTGGAATCTGCGGTGGCGCATACGCTGGAGTGGATCGATGGGGGTGTGATGCATTGGGGCGGATATCGCATAGAAACCAAAAAAGTGGCGTTGAATGGGGAGGGGTTGTTGGAACGGATGTTGTTGGAGTCGCCGGATGCTTATTACTTTGGTATGGGCATAGAAAGCAAGGCTTGGGTGGTGCGCGGTTGGGTGAATGGCGATCGGATGGAGATGTTTGGCGGTGGCGTGAAGAAACTGAGCGATGTTTTTGTGAACGAAAAAGTGGAATCGTTTGTGAAGCCTTTTGTGCCGTTGGTGGTGGGTTCGATGGGGGTTTTGTGTGCTTTGGGATTGAAAAGATCGGCGGGATATCCCGTGTTGGAGGGCGATTCGATGTGCTGGGAGTTGTGTTGGGAGCGGTTGTAGTTGGAAATTGGGGCAATCCTTATACCTTTGTTTTTGAATGAAAGCGATCATCCCATTGGCGGGCATCGGCAGTCGCCTCAAGCCCCATACGCGTACCCAGCCCAAATCACTGATTCCCTTGGCGGGAAAGCCCATTTTGGGACATATTATGGATCGATTGGTGGAGGCAGGGGTAACAGACTTTGTGTTCGTGATTGGTTATTTGGGGGATCGCATCGAACAGTATATCACAGAGAATTACGGACAGTATAAAAGCACGTTTGTGATCCAAACTTTGGGTCGAGGCATTGGACATGCGGTGTGGTTGGCGCGGGAAGAATTTGCCAGTGGGGAGCGCATGATGATTGTATTGGGCGATACCATTTTTGAGGCCGATTTTAAAAGTGTGTTGGCCCAGGGCGGGAATGCTTTGGGTGTGAAAAAGGTGGAGGACCCCCGTTTGTTTGGTGTGGCGGAGCTGGATGAATCGGGAAAGATATCGCGGTTGAGTGAAAAGCCATTGATACCCAAATCCAATTTGGCGTTGGTGGGGTTGTACGTGATTGAGGATACGGAGAGCTTGTTTGATTGTTTGGATTACAACATCCAGAACGAGATTCGCACACAAAATGAGTTTCATTTGACCGATGCGTTGCAGTGCATGATTGCGCGTGGGGTGGAATTTCGCACTTTTGCGGTGGATACTTGGTTTGATTGTGGCAAGAAAGACATCATTTTACAGACCAATCGGAATTTGTTGAGGCAGGTTGATCAGCATCAGTTTGCGAATTTCGAGCGGGGAAATATCATCATACAGCCGGTGCACATTGCGGCTACGGCGAAGGTGGAAAACAGTATTATTGGTCCGGACGTGAGTATTGGAGAGGGTGCTGTGATTTCGCGGAGTGTGGTGAAAAATAGCATCATTGGTCAGGGCGCGGAGCTCACAAACGCCATTTTGGAGGATTCGTTGGTGGGGAGTGATTCTGTGTTGGTGGGTGCGGCGTCGAGTTTGAACATTGGCGACAGTGCGGAGATCAATTTGAGGAATTCATAGGGTGAAATTTCGGATTTCGGATATCGTTGGGGTGGTTGATGCGCAATTGCGCGGTGGTGAAGATGTGGTTGTGGGCGATGACGCTCATGAAATCACGGCCATGGTATTTGATGCGCGAAAGTTGTGGGGTTTGGCGCCTTCGTCGGCCTTGTTTTTGGCGTTGAATGGAAGGCGTGACGGGCATGAATTCATTGGGCAGGCCTATGCGGGTGGTGTTCGATATTTTTTGGTGTCGCGCTGTGATGCGGCGTGGTTGATTTTGTATCCGGGGGCGGTGTTTTTGGTGGTGGAGGATGTGTTGTTGGCTTTGCAGGCATTGGCGGCATGGCATCGGAAGCGGTTAACGGGTGTGGTGATGGGGATTACGGGTAGCAACGGCAAAACCATCGTAAAGGAATGGTTGTGGGAGTTGTTGAAAGACGATTTTGTGCTGGGAAAAAGTCCCAGGAGTTATAACAGTGGTTTGGGTGTGGCGTTGAGTTTGTTGAATGTATCGCCGGGTACGGGTGTGGCGTTGATGGAGGCGGGGATATCTGTGCGGGGTGATATGGATCGATTGGTGGGGATGTTATCGCCCAACATGGTGGTGCTCACGCATTTGGGGGAGGCGCATGCCGAGGGTTTTGGGTCGATGCAGGAGAAGGCGGCAGAGAAGGTGAAGTTGGCGGTGGGTGCGGATGTGGTGGTGTATCCTTTCGATGAGGAACTGTTGAGGGCTGAGGTGGGGGTGTTGAAGCGGTCGCAACCGATGATGAAGACGATTTCGTGGGGGTGGCAGGAAGGCGCGAATTTTCGCTTGGTGAAGGTGGAGGCGGTTGGTGGTTTAGCGGTGGGTTTGTCGGGTTCAGCGTCGGGTTCAGTGTCGTCGGGTTCGTTGATGCAAGCGATTTCATTTGTGCATCGGGGAACGGAGCATCGCTTCGAAATACCGTTTTTGGATCAGGCATCGGTGAGCAATGCGATGTCGTGCTTGTGTGCTTTGGTGGCTTTGGAGCGATGGGATGAGGCGCATTTGGCACGTTTTCGGGTGTTGCCGCGCTTGGAGAACCGGTTGCAGTTTATGGCTGGGAGGAATGGGAATTATGTGCTGAACGACAGTTATTCTGCGGATTTGGAGAGTTTGGGTGTGGCGTTGGATATGTTGAAGCGACAGTCGCCGAATTTGCCGATGACGGTGGTATTGGGTGGTTTTGAGCAAACTGGGATGGACATTGGTTCTTTGCGTTTGCGGTTGATGGAGATGTTGAAGGGATTTGGTGTGGAGGAGGTTGTTTGGGTGGGTGCTGAGTATGCGGGGATGGAGGGTTTGGTGTTTGAGGATATGGGGGCGTTGTTGGGATCGGCTTGGTTGAGCCAAGTGAGTGGCAGGGCGATATTGGTGAAAGGTTCGCGGAGCAGTGGGTTGGAGCGGGTGGTTGCGAGGTTACAGGCGCGGTTGTTACAGACCCGTTTGGAGATACATTTGGGTGCGTTGAAGCACAATTTTTTGCATTTCAAGCGATTGGCCGGTGAAGGGAAGAAGGTGATGTGTATGGTGAAGGCGTTTGGGTATGGCAGCGGCAGTTTTGAGTCGGCCAGCGCCTTGCAGGCGCTGGCTGTGGACTATTTGGGGGTGGCGTATGTGGATGAGGGGATTGCGTTGCGGAATGCGGGGATCACGGTTCCCATTATGGTGATGAATGTGGATGCGGGGGCGGCTTGGCAGTTGCAGGAGTATGGATTGGAGCCTGTGGTTTTTAGTTTGGAATCGCTGCGGGGCTTGTTGAATTCGGGTGTGAGTGGGTTGAGATTGCACGTGGAGGTGGATACGGGGATGCATCGATTGGGATTTGCGGCGGGTGAGATGGAGGATTTGCTAGCGGTGTTGGCGGGGTCATCGTTCAGGGTGGCATCGGTGTTCAGTCATTTGGCGGCCAGCGAGGACGGGGATTCGGATGCGTTTACGAGGAAGCAGATGGATGTTTTTGCGGGTGCTGCTGCGGTGTTGGAAGGTGGTTTGGGCTATGGGGTGTTGAAGCACATCGAGAATACGGGCGGGATATTGCGATTTGGCGATGCGCGTTTTGATATGGTGCGTTTGGGGATAGGGTTGTACGGTGTGGATCCGCGGGGTGTTGTTGGTGTGGGGTTGCAGCCGGTGACGCGTTGGGTGAGTACCATTTCACAGGTTCAGATGGTGAAGGCCGGCGAGGGGGTGGGGTATGGGATGCATGGGGTGAGTGAGCATGACCGTGAGATTGCGGTGATTGCTGCGGGCTATGCCGATGGGTTGTGGCGCGCGGATGGACAGGCCCGTTCTGGTGTTTGGGTGAAGGGGGTTGAGGCGCAGTTTGTAGGCAACATTTGCATGGACATGGCCATGGTGGATGTTACGGGTTTGGGTTGTAAGGCGGGGGATGAGGTGGAGTTATTCGGGGAGCACTTGCGTGTTGAAACGGTGGCGGTCCGAAGGGGCACCATACCGTATGAGGTTTTAACCTCGGTATCCCAGCGTGTAGCGCGGGTTTACGTTGAGGAGTGATTTAAAGCACTTTCGAAGAAAAGGCATTTTTTAGGCCGGAATGTTGGGTGATATCGACCTTGATAGAACCTACATAGATTTGGCCTTCGATGCGCACGGGGATGTGGTTGGCATCATCGGTAACCCATACGGTGAGGGCGTCGGCGTATTTGAAGACGCGGTCTACGACCAATTTGGGTTTGATTTTGATGCATCGAATTTTGCCGAGATCAGTTTTGATTACCTCTTTGCCTTTATATGTGATAGGGAGACTGTACACTTGGTTGTCGATGTAAACATCCACGGGATACTGTTTGCCCGGAGTGGCGTTGGCATAATCGAGGTTTCGGAGGTAGTAGATGGCCGAGGCGATATCCTGGGTGTATTGTGGGATGGCGAGTTCGCCTTGTTTGTTGCGCAGTTTGCGGTTGTCGTGATCGTAAATCGCCACGTCTTGATGGAAGTAATTGTTTTCTCTCACGGTTTTGGCGTACCGCAGGGGGGCTTGAGATTCTTGATCCACCCAACTTTCGAATTTATCGCGCACTTTATAGGCCCAGTCGAAGCTTTTTACGGTTTCACCTTCCACGCGGAGGTTGTAAGCAGTTTTGCCGTTGATGATGGTTGGGGTAGGACTTACGGTCATCGATACCACGCCGGCATTGATTGCGCCGTAATGGATGCGGTATTTGAGGGTTTCACCCTGTTGGTAGGCGAGGTTGTTGATTTTTCTGCCGAGAACCACGGTGGTGGCCTGCTTGAATGCGGGCAGGGTGGTTAAAAATATGAGGGCTACGAGGGCAAGGGTCAATGATTTTTTCATATTTTTAGAGTTTAGTTGGG
>JAIYBO010000224.1 GCA_027488495.1 Bacteroidota bacterium
AGGGTCCAAACGCTTTGGCTCCAAAGATATGTTTTCATCCCCTTTTTTGTACTTGGTATAGGTCACGATAAACTGAAACATCTCATCCGAGGCACGCATACTCGCTCCGCCATAATCCCACCGTTCACCCACCGCAATGGGCGGATTGTTGGGATTGTTGGGATTGCTGCTTGTATTGTCGAACTCGGCAATGGCAACAATTTCAGAACCCGCAGGGATGCGCAACATCTGCTTGAAAGTATAAAAATACTGCCAATTAAAGTCCCATCGCAAAATACGAATCAAAGGAATCGTATCGCCATTGGGTTTGATCGCGAATGCCCAGAACGATTTCCCCAACTGATGCAAATGGGGATTGATGGTGAGTACAGAAATGTCTTCCGCAATGGTATATCTGCTCACATGCCTTGTTTTTTGATTGGCGGGTATCAGCAGTTTGGGAACAATCTTGCTCACCCCGTTGGTTCCCAACATCAATTCGGCAGTGGGCCTATCGGGTTTGCGATCACTGAAAAACACGTTTAATACAGACTGATCGGTGTAATTGGCATCAGACGGACCGTAATGCACATCGTTCATCACCGCGGCAAAATCTTTGGTAACCTCAAACCCGCCAATACCAGGAGGATATTGAACCCCTTCAACCCCAGGCAAATAATTGAACGCCGAATGGATTCTGAACGGCATCGCACCTGTATTTCCGCCCAATTCCAATGTTTGAAATGCATCCGCATCAACACCTTCTTTTACTTCAATCATGGCAGATGAGCGCTTTGGCTTGTCTTTAGTACCATCGGCGTAAAGCAGAAAATGTCCATTCACGTGGTGAACAAAGCCAAATTTTGAGGGCATAAACTCCAAAGCAGAAATGTATTTGCCTTTTTCTAGGTGAACATGGGTTTTGCTAATAAAAAAACGATCCGCATCGCCTTCTTTGAGATCAATGGGCGAAAACGGGATCACTAGATCGGGCTTGCCGATGCTGCTTCGGCATTTATTTGGGGCCTCATAGGCATATTCCGATGAACCCTCAACCGCACCCTGCTCATACCATCTTTGTATCAAAGCGATTTGTTGATCCGTGAGCACCCTCTCTCCCACAAAATGCGTGTAAGTTGGATCTGCAGGCCAAGGGGGCATGATTCTGTTTGCTGTCACTTTCGCGATGGTCTTCGCCCTTTTCTTCACCGCTTTATAACTGGCCAAGGAGAACGGCGCTGCGCCATTTTCGCGATGACAAGGCAAGCAATTTTTTTGTAATATCGGTGCGATGTCCGTAGCAAACGTGGGATGCTCCGGCAAGGCATCTCCATCAACAACATTACCGCAACCAATGGTTGAAATAATGCATATTAAAACTATGATATATATGTATTTATATTTTACCATATTTATTCATTTTCATCATCGAATGGACCAATAAAACAACCAATGGCCTCATTGGAAGCCGTTTTTATAGGCTCATTGAGCATAACATTATTGAGGACATCCAGCAAGTGATTTTTCTTGGCGAACCTGGAAACCACACCCAATTTTTGAGCCCGATCGTCGATTTTACCACTGTACAAAACCTCTCGATTCAAACAATCATACACCACCGCTTGCGGATAAACCCGAATGTTGAAACGCTTGCAGATCAAACCCAAATGGTCGTGAAACATCAACGACTCCAAACCACCAATCGATTTACTACCAACACCTGGATCTAGCAAACAAAATTGGATGGTATCCCCAAAACGCTTTACCATGTTTTGGATGGTTTTAATGTAAGATTTGGCGATCGGACATTCATTGGAGTACGAAATGATACATAGATGTTGCTTTGATTCAAAGCGAGACCTAAATTCATCGCAAATAAACAATGAATCTTCTTTTTTATTGATGCAATCCTTTGATTGAGATTGGCGAATATCCACCTCATGGCGATTTTCACCTTGTGTTGACACAGAATTTGTACAAGCCAAGAAACCAACAGAACACAATATAAGCAAAAGTGTTTTATCCATTGATTTCATCTGTTTTTTGTGATTGATATTTAAACCCTTGTTCTTGCGTACTCCCAGAGCACCATTCCGCAAGAAACCGCAATATTGAAAGAATGTTTGGTACCCAATTGTGGAATTTCGATCACGCCATCGCAATGGGCAATCACCTCAGCATCCACCCCATCAATCTCATTGCCAAAAACAAAGGCCACCGGTGAATTACCAAAGGCGCTGTTTTGCAACATCACAGAATCGGTGGTTTGTTCTACCGCAAAGACCTGATATCCTTTTAGCTTCAACGAGATCACAGCATCCAAAGTCTTCTCCACATACTGCCAATTCACTGAATTTTCTGCACCGATAGCGGTCTTTGTAATATCGCGATGTGGTGGCCTCGCCGTGATTCCACACAGAAACATCGTATCGCACAGAAAAGCATCGCACGTGCGCATCATCGAACCCACATTGTTCATACTTCGAACATTGTCGAGCAACACCACAAAAGGCCATTTGGGTGCTGTTTTAAATTCAGACACCGACAAACGCTGTAGTTCAGCACCTACCAATTTTTTCACAATCACAAAGATACTTAAAATCAATGGGGAAAAAGGGTGGCTAATTGTGGAAATCGGCCTGTAAAATGGCTGTAAATTTGGGGTTTATGGCAGGATCAAGTTCAGACAAGGAAACACCGTTAATGAAGCAATACCATAGCATCAAGGGCCAATACCCAGGGGCTATTTTGCTATTTCGTGTGGGTGATTTTTACGAGACCTTCAGCGAGGATGCGCGCATAGCCTCCAAGGTATTGGGTATCGTACTCACTAAACGGTCGAACGGTGCTGCCTCTGACCAAGATTTGGCGGGATTTCCTCACCATTCGCTCGACAATTACCTTCCAAGGCTGGTAAAAGCAGGCTATCGCGTGGCCATTTGCGATCAATTGGAAGATCCGAAGAAAACAAAGACGATCGTGAAACGGGGCGTTACCGAACTCGTAACACCGGGAGTGAGTTACAACGACAAAGTTCTGGAAACCAAGCAAAGCAACTATTTGGCCTCGGTGGTTGAACAGAGCATGCAGTGGGCCATTGCATTTCTTGATATTTCAACGGGAGAATTCCATGTGGCTGAGGGGTCATTGATATCGATCAAAAAACTGATTGATGCATACAAACCCGCAGAATGGATCATGCCCAAACATCAGCAACAAACCGTGCTTGAATTGTTGGGTACGCCCAGCTCCTACCAAACCATTGAAGCATGGGTGTATGAGGAAAGCAATGCGCAAGAAGCACTTTGCAGGCAGTTCAAAACTCAAAACCTTAAAGGCTTTGGCATCGCAGAAATGCCATTGGCAATCTCCGCAGCCGCGGCCGCATTGCAATATTTAACCATCACCCACCACAATCACATCAATCACATCAATCAGATCTCTCGCATCGACGAACTCAGTTCTGTTTGGATCGATGGGTTTACTGCGAGGAATTTGGAATTGGTTAGACCCATTTATCAAGGGGGTATTTCGCTGATCGATGTCATCGACAAAACCTGTACCGCCATGGGTGCTAGATTGTTGAGACAATGGCTGGTTTTTCCATTGATCCATCGGCAGCAAATTGAGGCGCGCCACAATCAGGTGGAAGTGTTTATTCAAAACACCCACGAAACATCTGTTTTTCGCGATACAATGAAACAAATTGGCGATCTACAACGCTTGGTTTCTAAAGTTGCCCTAAGAAAAATCGGCCCCAGAGAGTGCTTAATGCTGGGTTATGGCCTCGAAAACCTGCAAAGCAGCAAAGAATTGTTTGAGCAAAGCAGCGATGATCGCTTAAAAGCCTTGGCCCATAAAATTGATGCATTGCCCAATTTACAATCCATCATCATGGACCAAATACTGGCCGATGCACCCGCAGTTGCCGCCAAAGGAGGCATATTCAAATCGCACGTCCACCCCGAACTCGAAGAACTGAGAGGCCTCACCACGTCGGGCAAAGACAAACTCATTGAAATTCAACAACAAGAAATCCAACGCAGTGGCATCACCTCCCTAAAAATTGGCTTTAACAATGTGTTCGGTTATTACCTCGAAGTCACCAATTCACACAAAGACAAGGCACCGGAGGATTGGATTCGTAAACAAACCCTCACCAACGCTGAGCGATACATCACCCCTGAGTTGAAGGTGTATGAAGAAAAAATCCTCAATGCAGAAGATCGCATTTTGGCGCTAGAGGCAATATTGTGGGAGGATTTACTCAATGCCATGAGTGAATTTGTGCCAGCATTGCAACTACAAGCCAACCTACTGGCCGAATTGGATGTTTTGGCGGGTTTTGCCCAATTGGCCATGGACTACAATTATTGCAAACCGCAGTTAAACGACGGCTTCAACCTGCTATTGAAAGATTGTCGCCACCCAGTCATTGAATTCCAACTCCCTCCGGGCGATTCTTACATACCCAATACGTTGCTTTTAAACAAAGAAGAACAGCGCATTGTCATACTCACAGGCCCCAACATGAGCGGTAAAAGCGCCATTTTACGTCAAACCGCATTGGCAGTGATCATGGCGCAAATCGGCTGCTACGTACCTTGTTCCGAAGCTGAGATTGGCATCGTAGACAAAATATATACCCGCGTGGGCGCTTCAGACAATATTTCGGTGGGCGAAAGTACATTCATGGTGGAAATGTCGGAAACCGCCAGCATTTTGAACAACCTCAGCAACAGGAGTTTGGTATTGCTCGATGAAATTGGCAGGGGCACAAGCACATACGATGGGGTTTCATTGGCTTGGAGTATTGCCGAGTTCATCCACTCTCACCCCACCCAGCCCAAAACATTGTTCGCTACCCATTACCATGAACTCAATGAACTAGAATCCAAATGCCCAGGGATCCGAAATTTCCATATTTCCATCAAAGAGCAAGGCAGTCAGATCGTTTTCCTTCGCAAATTAACACCCGGCGGCAGTGAACACAGCTTTGGTATCCATGTGGCCCAATTGGCAGGAATCCCCAATGCCGTATTGATTCGCGCAACAGAAATCCTCAATCGTTTGGAAGAAGATCGATCCAACCTATCGCCCCAAAAAACCCTGAAGAAAACAGACAGCAAACCCGTTTATCAAATGAACATGTTTCAAACGGAAGATCCCAAAATGATACAAGTGAAAAAGTTGTGTGGGGCATTAGACATCAACGCACTAACGCCCATTGAAGCGCTACTGAAACTGCAAGCCATTCAGGGCATCCTGAACGAGAAAATTTGATTAGAAACTGTAGTTACAGCCCAACGCAGGTAAAATCGGCAATTGGTCTACCCTTTTCCGATTGATGCGATCGAAATAGAAAATGTTGTTTCGGTTGTACACGTTGGTTAAACTGAACATGAGATTGAACTCGCTTGTTTTGCTCAAAATCCACTTCTTCCTGCAAGAAAAATCTAGCCTGTGATAATATGGCAACCTACCCTGGTTAATCTGCGCGTAAACCACCCCCAACTGTCCGTTCGAAGCCGTATAATCCGTGCTCAATCCCTGTTGAAAATTGAATTTTTCGTAATATCCTTGGGTTTGTGTAAACGGAAATCCTGATCCAAAATTCCAACGAAGAGATACCTCGGTGGGACTCTTCTTGTTGAATTCGTAATTGATCAAAATATTGGCATTGTGTCTGCGATCGAAATTGGGCTGGTATCGAATATTGCCATCGAATCGATTCACCCAAGTGAGGGAGTAAACCGCCCAAACATACCAATGTTTATCGGTGAATTTGTAAGAAAAATCGCCGCCATAAGCATTGCCTTCTTCTACAATGAAATTCTGACGCAAGCGCTGGGGCTTGTCCAAATTGAACTCATCGTCTTCGAACAATTTATCCCTATTGATATTGGTGATTTGATCAAACAGCTTCACGAATGATTCAATGTTGATGGTTTGTTTTTTGCTGATTCTATAATCGAATCCAGCCACGGCATGACGCGCCTTTTGCAAAGCATGTGTTACCGGTTTTCCATTGAAAGAATCTGGCAGATTGTCGGGGCCCGACAAAAATCCATAAAACAGGTTTACAACATCTCTATCGCTCATGGCTGAGAGGAAATTCTGAGAATAGGCACCTACGGCAAATTTGATTCCCATGGATTTCCACGGCATATACCGCAACTGAAACCTTGGCTCGAAGCTGCTATTACCCAATGACGCGTAATATTGGGTGCGCAATCCCAAGTTTGAAATGAGTTTTTTACGCACTACGCGATAATTGCCAAACATGTTGATTTCGGTGGTACTTTCCAATTGCGTGATTTTGCGATTGTTGGAATTGTACAGCTCAAAATTGGTTTGGAACCCATTGAGTTCAAGGCCCCATTTGAAATCGTCGCGTTTGAAGTTGTAAGAGAAGTTCATACCCAAATTGAATCCACCGATAGAACTACTTCGGGGTCTGGCATCTTGTTCTTTTTGTTGGATATCGTATTTGCTCCACAAGAAATATCCGTCTACCCTTGTTTTGGCCTGCTCCGGCACAATCATAAACTTACCGCCCAATCCGGTAGATGTCCAATTGTAACTGGTAGACCCGGGAAAAGCCACGTTATCCGTAAAATGAAATCCATACAACTTTGTGTAGCCACCGGTGCTGCTGTTAAAACTGGCTTTGATGAAAAGATCACCAAAATTGTATGGCAGTTTATCGGGGTTGGCATAATTGTAGAAAATCCGTGAAGACTCTCTCAAGAATGAATTTTTATACGAAACAGCGAGTGAGCTATTGCCTTTGCCTTGCTGATATTTTTTCAAGGGCGTTTCAAGGAGCAATTTGGAAGTAAACGTGGTGAGACCCACTTTGGCTGCCATTCTATTTCTGTTGGCATCCCTTGTTTTCAGATCCACCACCGCGGAAACCCTACCCCCGTATTCGGCACCAAAACCAGCACTGTACACATCGGCGGTTTGTATCAAATCGGTTTCAAACACAGAAAACAATCCAATGGAGTGAAAGGGGTTGTAAATGGTTAATCCATCCAACATCACTTTATTCATGACCGGAGAACCCCCTCTGATGTATAATTGTCCGCCCTGATCACCACTGAACACCACACCGGGTAACACTTGTAAATATTGCAAAATATCGGGCTCTGCACCCACCGCTGGCATCTTAGAGATGGTTTTCGCATCAACGGTTGTTACGCCCACTTGAGATTCTTTGGCCTTGGCTTTCACAGAAATAGTCACTTCACCCATGGAGGCGATTTTATTGATATAGAAATCCTTTTTTGAATTGGAACCTGCCTTCACCTGAACTTTTTCAATCAAAGTATCATAACCCGTGATGGAAATTCTCACCAAATATTCTCCCACAGACAACCCCGTTAACGCGAAATAGCCATCGTTATCACTGAGGACAGAGCGATAATCTGCCGATGATGGCGCTTCAGCAGGATCAGTCACATTCTTCACCGCCAACAAACTGGCTCCAACTATGCGGTCGCCATTGATCGCATCGTACACAAAACCTCGAATATCACTTTTGCTAGATTGCGAAAATGCCAAACTAGGCAATACCGCCAACAGAAACACTAAAAAACGCCGCATGATTCTTGCGAAAATACGGCTAATTTTTCAAGCCTTCATTTTTTTCATCGATAAGCCCCCTCTGATAACTATTTTTGCTGTAGACATGGTTTACCGTTTTAAAATTTGGTTCGAAGACATGGAGGATGTGGTGCGCTGGATTGAAATCAAGCCATCCCACACATTTTTGGATTTCAACAACATCATTCAGGAGGCCATTGGCTTCGACAACAAAGAGCAGGCAAGCTTTTTCGTGAGCGATGATCGCTGGCGTAAAATTTCTGAAGTGAAAAAATCCAAGCCCCAGGGCGAGATGGATTTAACGGGAAATGCAAATGCCCCCATGATGGATCAAACCAAAATCAGATCCTGCGTAAACGATCCCCATCAGAGGTTCATTTACATTTTTGACTATGCCGTACAATGGACACTCTATTGTGAATTGATTAGCATCGAAGAAAGTTCTGATAAACAAACTTACCCCAGGATTTATCGCACCGAAGGGAAAGCACCCAGACAGCACAACGAAGGGAAGTTTAAAATGTTGGACGACAATGAGTTTGATACCTTGGCGGAGAAAATATTGGCCGCAAAAGGGGTTAAAAGCTTGTTGGTTGAGCACGAAGAAGAGCTTTTGGCAGAAGACGACGACGATTTAGACGATGATTTGGACGAGGATGAGGAGGAAGATGATCACGATGAATTCGGATTTGGGTCTCTGGGCGAAGGCATAGATGCCGATGATTTAAAATAACATTGTGAATCAACCCACCCTTTTTGTTGTGGGGGGGCCTACCGCCTCCGGAAAAACCGCTGCTGCGATTGAATTGGCATTGGCATTGGGCACCGAAATCGTGAATGTGGATTCGCGCCAGGTGTACACAGAATTGCATATCGGTGTAGCAAAGCCCACTGCTGAAGAATTGGCCGCAGTAAAACACCATGGAATTGGTCATGTAGCAATAGAATATCATTGCAACGCCGCCACACATGCCGAAATTTTTAGACCCATCACCCAGGATCTTCTCAAACAAAACGGATCGGCCATTTTGTGCGGCGGAACTGGCATGTATATCGAAGCATTGCTCTTCGGAATGGACGATTTGCCCGAGGTTGACCCCGATTTACGCAGTGAAATATTGGATCAGTATGTACTGAATGGCATTGAACCATTGTTAAAAATGCTGCTACAACTCGATCCCAATGCAGGACAGCTGGTGCAGTTAAGCAACCCGCAACGGGTGATGAGGGCCTTGGAATTGTGTATCCAACTGAGAAAGCCACTGAATGAAATTTATGGCAACGAAAAGCCACAGCACTTCGCTGGCGTGAACATCGTTCATTTGGGGATAGAACACAGCAGAGATGCCCTTTACCAAAGAATCAATCAACGCGTTGACCAAATGATCGATGATGGATTGATCGATGAATGCAAATCTCTCCTGCCTTACAGAGAGCACAAA
>JAIYBO010000077.1 GCA_027488495.1 Bacteroidota bacterium
GAGGGCCTCAAAAATGTGAGTTCCTTTGGGCGCCTCAATTACATCCTGGGTGAAAAACAAATCCTCCAAACTCGGCGCCGTTTGATAATGCTGTTTGAAGAATGAAATCATAGAAACCACATCATCGCCATTCAAAGTGCGATGCACAAATGACTGAAATCGCTTTAAATCTTTGGGCTCGTGCTGAGTAATAAAATCAAAAGGGGCATCATCCATCAAATGCATCAACTTTTGGGCGCTTTTGATGATCGTTTTACGCTGCCCCCATGCCATTATCGCAGCAAAAAAGCCAGCAATTTCTATGTCTTGCAGTCGAGAATATCGGTGAGGTATTTGCACTGGGTCGAATTCAACAAAAGCGTTTTCTTCTACTTCTTTTGCCCAATAATCCAATAAATCCTTGATTTCGAGGTCTGTCATTGCGATTAAATCACTGTTTGGCTTGGTTGGATAATCAGGTTAGAAGACAAAGAAAGCACTTCTTCGAATCGCCAACGTTGCGATTAAACCTTCGCCAATGCGCCTTCGAGGTCAGCGATCAAATCGTCTATGTGCTCTATACCAACGCTCAAACGAATCAAGCTGTCTTTCAGTCCGTTGGCTTCTCGCTCTGCTTTGGGGATACTTGCATGGGTCATGGTAGCTGGATGCCCAACCAAACTCTCAACACCGCCCAAACTCTCTGCCAAGGCAAACAACTCCGTTGATTTCAAGAAGGTGAGTGCCTTGTCAATGGCATCGTCTTTCAGGGTAAATGAAATCATCCCGCCAAAATCCTTCATTTGCTTTTTTGCAACGGCATGATTGGGATGTGTTTCAAATCCAGGCCAATATACTTCGCCCACTTTCGGATGGTTTTTCAGCCAATGGGCCACGGTTGCCCCGTTTTCACAATGGCGTTGCATGCGTATATGTAATGTTTTAATGCCTCTTAAGGTCAAGAAACAATCCATCGGACCGGGTGTGGCACCACAAGAATTCTGGATAAATGCCAATCGGTCTTTCAATTCATCGCTGGAAGTGCACAAAACGCCCATAACCACATCGCTGTGACCGTTGATATACTTGGTGGCTGAGTGCATCACGATATCGGCGCCCATCTTTGCCGGGTTTTGTAAATAGGGGGAAGCGAAGGTATTGTCGACCACCACGATGCTGCCAAATTCATGACCGATTTGAATCATGAGCTCAATATCAATGATGCGCAACAAAGGATTGGTAGGTGTTTCAACCCAAACCATTTTGGTATTTTTGTTCATCACTGCGCGAACTGCGGCTTCATCGCTCATATCCACAAAGTGAAACTTGATGCCATACTGAGCAAAAATCTTCGTAAACAAGCGATAGGTGCCACCATATAGGTCGTTGGTACTCACCACTTCATCGCCAGGAGAAAGCAACTTCGCACATGCATCCACCGCGCCCATTCCTGTGCTGAAACAAAGCCCATGTTTGGTGCCTTCCAAAGCCGCGAGATTTTTTTGTAATACATCGCGTGTTGGATTTTGGGTACGTGCGTATTCATATCCTTTGTGATCGCCAGGCGCAGCTTGTACGTATGTGCTCGTCTGAAAAATGGGGGTCATGATTGCACCTGTTGTTGGATCTGGTTCGATGCCAGCGTGCAAAACCAATGTTTCTATATGATTTGATTTCATGGGTGTTTTTGGTTGGGTTTATTCGATTTTATTGGGCCTGTTGTTGTTTGTCTAGTGAACGAACAGCCAAGGATTGCGAAATTACGGATTCTGTTCGATGTCTTTCAACACTTCTTCCACGATGCGTGGGAAATGCTCACCCTCGAGTTGATGGATTTTATCAGCTACGTTTTGGGCGCTATCTGAAGGCTGAACCTGGCATTTTGCTTGGAAAATGATGGCACCTTCATCATAATGTTCATTCACCCAATGTATGGTAATACCCGATTCAAATTCCTTTGCCTCAACAACCGCTTCATGTACTTTCATTCCATACATGCCTTTTCCACCGAATTTGGGCAATAGGGCTGGATGCACATTCACAACATGTGGGAATTGTGATAGTAAACGCTGTGGGAACCTCCATAAAAATCCCGCCAATACGATCAAATTAGGGTTCATATCTTGGAGTAAACCATCGATGCGATCCCCAGATTGCCATTCTTGTTTGTTAAATACCACGATAGGGATGCCCAAGCGTTCAGCCCTTTGTATTACACCAGCACCCGCCACATTGCAAAAAATTGCTGCAACTGAAGTGTCGGTACCATTAAAATGATTTACAATGTTCTCCGCATTGCTGCCGCTTCCGGAGGCAAAAATGACGATTTTCATGATTTTACCGCAAATAGATTTACCATGATTTCCAATTCTCTCATCAAATGCAATCGGGGCTGATTGGGCGCAAACAAAAACCCATCGATGGCAATGATTCTTTGATTAACGCTGTCTTTGATGATTCTTCTAATGAAAGGTCCGCGGCGATCCGTGTTCAATTCTGTGTACCAGCCATTCATCATGAATTCGTTGCCATCATCGCTGCCATTCGCAGTAAAAAAACGAATGGGGAACTGTCCACTTTCACTCACTTCAACCCATGTGCCTTCAGCCGTTTTTAGGTACTTTTTTGTTGAATGATTGCGCCATTTAACCGCCATTGAGCGGCTATAAGTTGAATCCGAGAATGGATAGATATTCACCATCACATTGCTGTGGTACTGGCTGTTCTCGTGCCTAAGCCAAATAAAATCATTGGTTGCCTGTACCAATTTCAATTCTGCCGAAATACAAGGTTTGATGTTGTACTTTCCTTCTATCAACCATGAAATACTGTCCGAATAGGTGTTTTGCTCTAAAGCGGGGTGATGTCTGGGCGATGAAGATGCTGCGATATTCAATTCAAAAGACTTCGTTTGTGAACACAAATAGGCCTGATGTGTCTTGATCCAAGCCCCAGTGAGATTTTCACCCGCAGAATGACTGTCGTGCAAGCACAAAACCACCTGTTCCTTGGCCCAAACATTCTGTAGCCATGTACAATACACTCCATCAATCAGCGTGTCTTTCAGTGATGGGTTTCCCTTGGTTGGTTGGAACTGTGATTGATTGTAATAATCAGAACTTGGATCAATGACCCAGGTTAATCCGTATGTTTTAAATGGTTTACTTGTTCTGGGATCCTCGTCGTTCAACTGATCGGATGGATGCAATTCGAAATCGTACAAGGATTCGTAATACTGTGGGTCAGTTTCCTTCCGATTTTCTTCGAATCGAATCAAATTGCTATCAGCCAAAAAAGAAGTGTTCGCGAAAATCTCCTGAATAGAATCTTCCCAATGTTTGGGGTAGAAAACATGAATTTCTCCAGCATTACTCGAGGCCGTATCTTCTATATTGCCATTTGATGGCTTACAACCAAAGGGTAACCCAAAGATTGCTATTCCCAAAGCAATTAAAACGCACCGACGAATTTGTTGAAAACGCATCAGTGGAATCAGTTTCTGCGGGGTTTTTGAATCACCAATCGTTGTCCAACTTGTATGGAGTTAGATCTCAAGTGATTCCAAGTTTTGATTTGTGTAACTGTAACACCATGAGTTCGTGCAATGGCACTCAAAGTTTGTCCACGCTTCACAGTATGGATACTCCGGTAAGTGCCTGATTTCTGGGGTACAGTTACGCCAGTTGCACCAGCCACTTGGACGCCACGAGGAACAGATTTTGGGTATGCATAAGGTGCGCGATAATTGGTGGGCACTACATGGTGGTTGTATTTGGCAAAAGCCGCCGCACTATCGAAGCGATCAATGAAATCCATGCTCGCGTTGTAAGGCATCAAAATCACGCTGCCATGCGCCATATCTGTATTTTGATTCAGCAATTCTTGGTTCAAACCCACCAAGTTGTGTTGACTACCCAAATATTCATTGATTTTGCCCAAATGCATGGTGGAATCAATTTTAGTGGGAGCAAGAACAATGCTCTGATCGTTGTGAAGTTCGTTTTTGCCCTTTTCTGTGAAGTTTAATACATAGGCAACTGCAATGAATTTGGGTACGTAATTTTGGGTTTCCTTGGGTAAATAGGGAAGTACCTCCCAAAAATTGGTCTTACCACCGCTTCTGCGAATGGCTTTTTGTACATTGCCCGGACCGCAGTTGTATGAGGCAATACTCATGAGCCAGTTGTTGAAAATAGACTGGGAATTGGCAAAATACTCACAAGCTTTTTGCGTGCTGGCCACGATGCTCTTACGATCATCGCAAGGGTAGCCTATGCGCATGCCCATCAATTTGCCGGTGTAAGGCATGAATTGCCACAAGCCCGTTGCGCCACACCAAGATACAGCACTGGGATTGAGGTTTGATTCGATTACTGAGATGTACTTGAGTTCTGTGGGTAGTCCGTTTTTATCAAGGATTTCCTCAAAAATGGGGAAGTACAACTTCATTCGCTCATGGATCTGATTGAAATAGCCCGATCCGTAACCCATGAAATATCGGATGTGCTGTTCCACCATTCTATGGTATTCGAAAGGGATGGTGCTGCCGATTTGGGACATCAATGATTCGAATTCTTTTCCATTGCGATATTTTGCTTCGTTGGATCCAACGGGGCTGTGAGATGGAATGTTGCCAAGTAAAATTTGGGTTAAACTATCTATTCTCGAAATATGATTGTTGGCTTCTGGGTTCACCGGTGCCTGGGAAAAAGCCAAGGCGCCAAATCCAAAGAGGCAAACAAAAGTGATATAGAATCTTTTTAGCATTGTGTCAAAATTAACGCGGAAAACCACGGAATCTTTTTAATAGCAAAGACTGAGCCAAAAATTACTCAACAAACAAATGTGTATATTTGTAATTGTTGGGGTATTGGATTTGTTGGAAGTCTTAACTACCTTGGACTTAGTAAAAAATATACACTTCGTGGCATTGTCAAAAAATATCTTATCTCCAGAAAGTGAGGCGCAAACTTTGCCTCAATCTGTGCAAACACATCATAAAAATGGTGGATTGAGTATCGGGATTCCGAAGGAAGTTACCTTTCAGGAAAATCGGGTGCCACTCACACCAGCTGCTGTAGCGTATTTTACATCGAACGGACATCAAATCGTCATAGAATCAGGCGCAGGCAGGAATGCGAATTTTTCTGATATACAATTCAGTGAAGCAGGTGCCCAAATTGTATATTCAAACAAAGAAGTATATCAATGTGAAACCATCCTCAAAATAGATCCGCCTACTTTATCGGAAATTGAGTTGATGAAAACGGGGCAATTGTTGATTTCCGCCCTTCAAATCAATCAAATGGATTCAGTGTTGTTGAGGAAGTTGATGGAGAAAAAAATCAACGCAATGGCTTATGAATACCTGGAAGATGACGGGGGCACTAGGCCTATCATCCGTGCGATGAGCGAAATTGCCGGAACTGCAAGCATCTTAATTGCCGCCGAATATCTCAATAATACCCATGTAGGAAAAGGGGAGTTGCTGGGTGGTTTTGCCGGAGTTCCTCCCACGCAAGTTGTAGTGATCGGAGCAGGTGCTGTGGGTGAATTTGCAACCAAAGCGGCCATGGGATTGGGTGCAAACGTAAAAGTGTTCGATAACAACATGTATCGCTTGAGAAGGATCCAAAAATCGTTTGGATTCCACCTTTATACGTCCACAATTCAACCTCAAGTACTGAAAAGTGCAGTAGCTAGCGCAGATGTTGTCATCGGTGCTTTGGCGGGAAATACAGCAAGAAGCCCCATCGTGATAACAGAAGAAATGGTGATGTCTATGCGTCCTCATTCCGTTTTGATCGATGTTGCCATAGATCGCGGTGGTAACTTCGAAACTTCTGAAGTAACAAACCATGAAAAACCCATCTTTCACAAACACGATGTCATTCATTACTGTGTGCCCAATATCGCATCAAGGGTGAGTCGCACCGCTAGCTATACGCTAAGCAACGTATTTACTCCAATGCTCGATGAAATGGCTCAGTTGGGTGGATTTGGGGAGTTCTTGCGAATGAAAGCAGGTGTTCGTAAAGGAACCTACTTGTACAGGGGGAGTTTGACAAACAAAAATTTGGCTGATAAATTTTCCATCAAATACCACGATATCGATTTGATGGTGGGGTTGTATATGTAATACAATCAATTTGTTAGGTGGTGGTGCATCTTTTCTGCTAACAAGCCACTGAAATGGGTTTCAACCCTGCTTGCATGGGTGTCGGTAATGATGATTTGCCCATATCCCGATTCGCCCACCATTTCTATCAATCGTTGCGCCCTGTTTTCGTCGATTTTTTCGAAAATGTCATCCAGGAGCAATATGGGATTGGTGTTTGTGATTGACTGAAAATACTTGTATTGTGCCAATTTTAGGGCAATGATGAAACTCTTGATTTGACCCTGGGATCCAAATTTTTTCAATGGGAATTCACCCAACCCAAATTGTAAATCGTCTTTATGTACGCCAATCCCTGTTCGCTGCGCCAACGTATCCATTCGTTGATTGCTGTGCAATAAATCCCCGAAATGGCCCTCATTGAGTTGGCTATCGTAATGTATATTGGGTATCTCTGAACCCTGACTTAGGTTTTGGTAAATGGGAATGAAGTACTCGGTGAATTTTGAAACGAAATCTCTCCTTCGTGCGTGTATTTGAATTCCTGCAGGCACCAATTTCGCATCGAAACTATCCAATAAATCAGGGTCAATGGGCCTTCCTTGCATGTTCTTTAACAACGCATTCCGTTGGTCCAATGATTTCTTATAAACGCTGAGATTGTGAAGGTAAGATTTGTCGATCTGACATAAACTCAAATCAATGAATTTTCTCCGTTCTTCACTGCCTCCCAATGCCAATTCAATGTCGTACGGCGTGATAAAAACCGTTTGTATCAAACCGATGTGATCGAGCAACCTTGGGTATGCTTTGTCGTTCTTTTTGATGGTTTTTTTGCCCGACTCAAATTGTACCAGGATGTCTGCAGGACTTTCCCCTTCAAAACTGCCTTTGATGGTGAAAAATGCTTGGTTGTGTTGGATGATTTGACTGTCGATGCCATTGAAATAACTCTTGGCATTGGCCAAATAGTGAACTGCATCTAAAATATTGGTTTTACCTATGCCGTTGGCACCTGTAATGGTGTTTATTCCATTGCAAAAGCCCAACGATTGGTCGCTGTGGTTCTTGAAATGGTACAATTGTAGCTTCGATAAATACACATTGCAAAAGTAGGAGAAATGCTTCCGATTTTGGTTTGAAATCAGGGCCTTGAGTTATTCCAAATTGTCCACATCGCCTTTAACTTTTTTTCAATTCCTTTAACTTCGTTTTCTGTTCCTATGCCAGTATTTTCACATTTACACGTTCACACCCAATACTCATTGCTCGACGGGGCGGCAAGTATCAAAAGTTTGGTGAAAAAAGCCAAAGCGGATGGTATGCCTGCGCTAGCAATTACTGACCATGGGAACATGTTTGGTGCTTTTGAGTTTTATCAAGCCGTTACCAAAGAAGGCCTGATGCCCGTGATTGGCTGTGAGTTTTATGTTGTGGAAGATCGATTTCAGAAGTCGTTCACCATGGGTAACAAGGACAAAAGATACCACCAACTTTTATTGGCTAAAAATCAACAAGGCTATGCGAATTTGAGTAAGCTGTGTTCATTGGGTTATTTGGAGGGATTGTATAGCAAATATCCCCGCGTAGATCGGGCCTTGATTGAACAATACAGCGAAGGTTTGATTGCTACAACTTGTTGCATAGGTGCTCAAGTGCCTCAAGCCATCCTGTTTAAAGGGGAAGAAGCCGCCGAAAAGGTGTTTTGTGAGTGGCATAAAATATTCGGTGAGGATTATTACATTGAATTGCAACGACATGGTTTAGAGAATTTGGATGGAACCGGCATTTCCCAAGAAGACATCAATCAAATTTTGATTCGATGGGGTAAGAAATACAATGTGCCCATCATCGCAACCAATGACTCTCATTATACGGATCAAAAAGACGCCAATGCGCACGATATTTTGTTGTGTATCAATACTGGAGAGTTTCAAAGCACGCCCAAAGGAAATCATGAAGAAAGTGGAAAAGGATTCCGATTCGCTTTCCCAAATGATGAGTTCTTTTTCAAAACCCAAGCGGAAATGGCGTTGTTGTTTCAAGACATTCCCGAGGCGTTGGACAATACCAATCGATTGATTTCTAGTATCGATCCACCAAAATTGTCGAGAGACATCGTGTTGCCCAATTATGCCTTGCCCACAGGTTTTGATGACCAAAACGTTTTTCTCAAACACTTGGCATACGAAGGTTGCAAAAAAAGGTATGGAGGCACCATCCCTCAACCCGTGCATGAGCGTTTGGAATTTGAGTTGAATACCATCACACACTCTGGATTTGCCGGCTATTTCTTGATCGTACAGGACTTTACCACAGCGGCAAGAGAAATGGATGTTTGGGTAGGGCCAGGTCGTGGCTCTGCTGCGGGTAGTTTGGTTGCTTATTGTTTGGGTATCACCAACGTGGATCCCGTGAAATACGATTTGCTTTTTGAGCGTTTTCTGAACCCCGAACGGGTGAGCATGCCGGATGTGGATATTGATTTCGATGATGTTGGTCGTGATAAAGTGATTCAGTATGTGGCAAAGAAATACGGAGAGCGCAGAATTGCACAAATCATAACCTATGGAACGATGGCCGCCAAAAGTGCCATTCGTGATGTGGGCAGGGTGTTGCAGTACCCATTGGCAAACACCGATAAATTGGCCAAATTGATTGTGGGTAACATGAACTTACAAACCATGTTGCACGCGGATCCTGATGAACTTTCGAAGGATGATTCAAAAAATTTAAAGCCAGAAGAAATCGATTGTGTTCGTGAGATACAAAAGATTTACAATGGAAACGATGATGCCGCCAAAGTACTGAAGGATGCTGAAAAATTGGAGGGAAGCGTAAGGAATACAGGCGTTCACGCCTGTGGTATCATCATAGCCCCACAAGACATTGATGAACTGGTGCCTGTGGCATTGTCCAAGGAATCGCAATGGATTCAGGTGCAATATGATGTTAACCAAATTGAAAAAGCCGGTTTATTGAAAATGGATTTTCTGGGTTTAAGTACCCTTACCATCATGAAAGATGCGATCCATTTAATCAAAGAAACTGTAGGCGATTTGATAGATCTCGATACAATCCCACTGGATGACGAGAAAACCTACGAACTTTTCCAAAAAGGTGAAACCAATGGGGTGTTTCAGTTTGAAAGTCCAGGTATGCAGAAATACATGCGTGAACTCAAACCTACTCAATTTGGTGATTTGATTGCCATGAACGCATTGTATCGCCCAGGGCCGCTGAAGTATATTCCTGACTTCATTGATCGAAAGCACGGTAGAAAACCCGTGGTATTTGATTTGCCCGAAATGGAAGATTATTTGCGTGAAACCTATGGTATTACTGTATATCAAGAGCAGGTGATGTTGCTGAGTCAGAAATTGGCTGGATTTTCAAAGGGAAAAGCCGATGAACTCAGAAAGGCCATGGGTAAAAAGAACAAAGACATCATCGATAAGTTAAAAGGTGATTTCATGTCTGGCGCGCTTGAAAAAGGCTTTCCCGAAAAGGTGCTAGAAAAGATCTATTCGGATTGGGAAGAATTTGCCCAATATGCGTTCAATAAATCGCACTCAACCTGCTATGCAGTAATCGCGTTTCAAACAGCCTATTTGAAAGCCAATTATCCCGCTCAGTTTATGGCGGCGGTGCTAAAAAGCAACATGGGCGACATCAAGAAGATTACTTTTTACATGGAAGAGTGTCACAGGCAAGGCATCAAAGTGTTGGGACCCGACTTGAATGAAAGCCGAAATGTGTTTACCGTAACACCGAGTGGCCAAATCCGATTTGGGTTGAGCGCCGTTAAAGGCGTGGGCGATAACGCAGTGGAGGAAATTCTCAAAGACCGCGATAAAAACGGTGCATTCAAAAGTTTGTTTGATTTAACCACCCGTGTGAATTTGCGTGCTGTAAATAAAAGAACCGTTGAATCAATGGCAAAGGCCGGTGTGTTTGATTTTGATCCGCGATATCACCGGGCTCAATACGTAAAAGAAGACGCCAACGGGGTGAATGGCATCGAACTAGCCCTTCGATACGGACAGCGAATTCAACAAGAAAAGTTCAGCGGGCAAATGGGATTGTTTGGTGGCGGTGCGAATTTGGCCAATGAAGAACCCAAGTTGCCTCAAGTTGAAAAGTTGACACTTTTGGAAGAACTCAAAGAGGAAGAAGAATTGGTGGGCGTATTCTTGAGTAAACACCCTTTGGATGATTTCAAATTCATCTATGATAGCATTGTGACAAGTAGCGTGAAAGAATATCGCGAGAGCCTCGAGAATAAAACACCCATAGTTTTCCAAATGATGGGTATCATTACCTTTTCAAAAGAATTCATGAGTCAGATGGGGAATCCCTATGGCCGATTCAATTTCATGGATTATTCAGGCACCGTTGAAATCTCTATGTTTAAGGATAAGTATCTGAAATTCAAGCACCTGATGGATAAAGATTATATCTTGTTGATCCAAGGCCAAACAGATTATTCCAAATCCAAAGATGAAATGCGGGTGAATATTCACAATATGCAGTTGGTGTCCGACATCGATCCATTAACCATTTATCGCTCCATTCAAATCGATATGAACCCTGCAGATTTGGCATTGGGCAAGCAGCAAATTGTGAGTCATGTGTTGTCGCAATTCCCCGGAAAATGCCCTTTGTATTTCAATTTTTACGATGCCGATGAAAATATGACCGTGAGAATGGTTTCTCGAGTTGGACTGAATTTTACCAATGAAGTGAGGGAGATGTTGGATGATATGCAAGTGAATTATGTTCCTCGTTTAGATGATCGATGGTTGATAGAAAGAAAAGATGAAAGTCGCCGGTTTTACAATAGCTAGAAATCTGGTTCAAGCCGATTATCCCTTAAAGGAGGCTTTGCTTTCGGTATTGCCTCTTTGCGATGAAATGGTGATTGCGGTTGGGAATTCTGTGGATGGAACGAAGGAGTACATCGAATCGATGAATGAGCCCAAAATTCGTTTGTTTGATACCGTATGGGACGATAACAAGCGGATTGGTGGAGCGGTTTTGGCCGATGAAACCAATAAGGCATTATCTGAAGTACCAAAAGATGCGGATTGGTTGGTATATATACAAGCCGATGAATGTTTGCATGAGAAGTATTTGCCCACGGTAAAAGCGGCAATGGAAAAGTATCTACACGATGATGAAGTGGATGCCCTTCTTTTCGATTACTTGCATTTTTACGGGAATTATTCCATGGTGGGTGATTCTCGACGATGGTATCGAAATGAAATCAGAATCATCAAAAACAATAGAAACATTGTGAGTTGGAAAGATGCCCAAGGCTTCAGAACGCGCGATGCGCGGAAGCTCAAGGTTGCAAAGGTGGATGCATGTATCTACCACTACGGCTGGGTGAAGCATCCCAAGTTTCAACAACAAAAGCAAGCCCAATTTCATCGCCTTTGGCACGGTGATGAATACATGAATTCCAAGGTGCTCATCGCCAATGAATTTGACTATTCAAACATCGATTCATTGAAGCATTTTAAGGAAACGCATCCCGCGGTGATGCAAAATCGCATCGATTCCATGGATTGGCAGTTCGAAATTGACCCAACCCGCAAAAACTTTGGGATGAAAGCCCGACTTTTGCACTGGATTGAAAAAACAGTGGGTTGGCGTGTGGGTGAGTATAAAAATTATAAATTGATTCGATGAACAACAAAAGAGTGGTGGTAATTGGTGCTGGTGCATCGGGGTATTTCGCGGCGATTCGCACAAAAGAGTTAAGTCCTGAAACTGAAGTGGTGCTTTTAGAAAAAACAGGAAAAACTTTGGCCAAGTTGCGCATCAGTGGGGGAGGAAGATGCAATGTGACTCATAATTGTTTGAGCAACTCCGAATTGTTGAATTACTACCCCCGGGGTAGATCGTTTTTGAAAAAGACTTTCAACCACTGGAATGTGAAAGACACAATCGATTGGTTTGAAAAAAATGGGGTTGAATTAAAGACAGAAGTGGATGGGAGGATGTTTCCAATAACTGATTCATCGGAAACCGTTGCCCAATTGTTAGAATGGAAAGCCAAGAAATTGGGGGTGCAGTTGATCACGAATTCTTCTGTGGTAACCATTGTGCCGATGCCCAAAGAGGGTTATTACCGTTGGCAGTTGAATTTCAATACTGGGGGCAGCGAGTTGGCTACGGATGTGGTTTTGGCCGTGGGTGGCTTTACCAAAGAATCGCAATATAACATGATATCGGTGTTGGGGATTGATATTGTTCCTCCAGTACCATCGTTGTTTACATTTAATATTCCCGATGAAACATTGCATGCGATGCATGGCGTTTCGGTGCCCGATGCCAAAGTAAAGATGGTGGGCTTCCCCGAAACATATAATGGTCCATTGCTGGTGACTCATTGGGGTATCAGTGGTCCTGCTGTATTAAAAACAAGCGCCTGGGCCGCCCGTTGGATGAATGAAAAGGCCTACGTTACAACGGCATTGGTTTCTTGGTTGAATTTGAACGAAGAGCAAATGCGGGTGATGCTTAACGATACTTTATTGAGCAATCCCAAGAAATTGATGTCGAACATCGTAATAGACGGAATTCCCCGCAGACTTTGGGATTACATCATGAGCAGGGCTGAAACGCCCATCACCAAGATGGCTGCAGATTTGAGTAAATACGAGTTCAATAAATTGATAGAAAATTTGTTGCGTATGCCATTTCAAACAGACGGTAGAACGATGTTCAAAGAAGAATTTGTGACTGCTGGTGGAATTGATTTGGCTCAAGTAAATCCAAATACTATGGAAATGAAAGTGGTTCCGGGGATTTATGCTACCGGAGAGGTGTTGGACATTGATGGTGTAACGGGCGGCTTTAATTTTCAAGCAGCTTGGTCAACGGCCGCCGCAGTGGCCAAAGCCATCGCCAATTAATCTTTATCGTTGAATTTGTATCCTAAGCCGCGGTGACTTAAAAAATACTTCGGGTTTTTGATGTCTTCTTCGAAGTACTTTCTGAATGCCAGAATAAAATTGTCTATGGTTCGCGTGCTAGGGAAAACCGTGTAACCCCATACAGTTTTGAGAATTTCTTCGCGGGTAACAACTTGATTCTTTTTCTCGATCAGCAAACGCAATAACTGTGCTTCTTTCTTTGTGAGTTTGAATTCTCCGTTGATCCCCATCGCCTTGTAGCTGTTGAAGTCAACAAAATTGCCCCCAAATGTGAATTCCATGAAATTGATGGTAGGGTCTTCGCGGTGGGCGCGCATCAATATTTTTTGTACACGAAGCAACAGTTCCTCCAATTCGAAAGGCTTACTCATGTAGTCATCTGCGCCAGATTTTAAACCATTGATACGATCTTGGGCTGTGTTGCCAGCAGACAAAATTAAGATGGGAACATTGTTGCTGGATAGTCGGATGTGGTGCGTTGCAGTTAAACCATCCATGCTCGGCATCATGATATCCATAATGATCAAGTCAAAACTCTCTGTTTTCAACTTGTTGATTGCCACCGCGCCATGCGGAGCCAAGGTGACTTTGTAGCCCTCAGATTCCAGATTGATTTTTAAAAGTTCGGCGAGGTCTTGTTCATCCTCAACGACCAAAATGCGGTAGTTAATCATTCCATTCTACAATCGTTAGCGTTAAATACAATGTTGAAATTTGAGCCTTGAGGCGAGTTCGATGAAACTTCAATACTGGCTTTGTGTAATTGTAAAATTTGTTTAACCAAATACAATCCCAATCCTGAACCAGATCGACTTCTCGTTTTTTCATCGCCTATTCTATAGAACTTCTCAAAAATGTGATTTCTCTCATGCACGGGAATGCCCATTCCTTGATCAGAAACTGAAACTCCGTACACGCCATCCTTGATGAATGAATTCACGTTAACATTAACGCAGTTTTCTTCACTATATTTTATTGCATTTGTAAATAAATTAATAAAAACGATTTTTATCATCTGTTCGTCACAAAAAATGAAAAAATCCTTTGATTCAACTAAACATTTTTTTAGTTCCTCGGCGATGGTAAATTGACCATCATCAATGGCTTTGTTGATGATCGAATGAATGGATGTCCATTTTTCGTTCTTGGCAGGGATACGATTTTCGAATTGTGTTGCCATTAATACCCGTTCCATGAGTCCAGAGAGCCTGTCAATGTTCTGTTTAGAAATTTCTAAAACACGGTCTTGATTCTCTTTATTTTTGTTTCGAATAACGGTTTGTATGGCCAATTTTGCCGCTGCAATGGGTGTTTTTAACTCATGTGTTACGGCCATCATGAAATTGGCTTTCTGTTGGTTGAACTTTAAGATTTTCTCCAAGTAAAAATACATGAACGCAATGATAATCAATGTGATTAGACCCGCGGCGATGCCTTCTCCCAACCAGGCATTTTGCTTTGACTGGAGCTTTTTCTGGATTTGAAGTACGGACTTCTTTTTGGGCGTAAACCCAATTTTTATCACATGTGTATGACCGTTTCGATGTGATTCGTTCACATGGACATCCATATTGTAATAATTAGCATGGCTAAATGCGTTTTTAATCAAATAACTAAAATTAGTATCTTTGTAATAATAAGACAAAAAAGTTGAGGTAATTTCTGATGGTTTTTTAGTATTTTTGTTGATGAATTTTTCTATACAAAGTTCTTTTTGAAGTTGAAGTGACCTCAACTGCAATTCTGATTCGGCTCGGTTATACTTCAATAAAGAATATGTCCACCAACCCAATGCCGCGGTCATATAAAGGGCAATGAATATGGCTATACCCGAGAGGATGTTCTTTTGTTTGATCATGATTTAGAAAACTTGACTAAAAACATCGTAAAGGTCGCAATATTCCTCCGAACATAATAACTTGCCATAGAATTTGTCTGCCCCATATATGAGTCACGTTAACAGCCAATTGAAGAGGATTTCTGAAGAACTCACATCCATAGAATTTCTTTTTTCCTCAGAGGATACCTTGCCTTATGGTTCAGATTATACCGAAGATTTGTTTTATCCACCCGCAGCGGTGTGTTTTCCCAACAATTCACTTGAAGTATCTAGGATTTTAGCTCTGTGCAATGCATTGAATGTGCCAGTTTATACGAGGGGGGCTGGTACGGGTTTGTCTGGCGCCTGCCTGCCTGTTCAAGATGGCTTGGTGTTGAGTACCAAAAAACTCAATCGAATCATGGAAATAGACACCCAAAACCTTACAGCAACCATTGAGTCTGGTGTAATCAACGCACACTTGAAAATGGCAGTAGAAGAGTTGGGTTTGTACTATCCACCGGACCCAGCATCGCAAGGTAGCTGCAGTATTGGAGGGAACTTAGCTCATGGTGCTGGTGGCCCAAGGGCAGTAAAGTATGGTATTACTCGTGATTACGTACTGAACTTAGAGGTGGTGTTGCCCACAGGTGAAATCATATGGACAGGGGCCAATACATTGAAGAATTCTACAGGGTTTTCGTTAACACATCTGATGATTGGCAGCGAAGGGATGCTGGGTGTAATTACAAAGGCGGTGCTCAAGCTCATCCCAAAACCAACCCAAGAATTATTGTTGGTTGCCTCCTTCGAGAACTTGGAGGATTGTGCCAAAGCCGTAAATGCGGTCTTATTATCGAAATTTAAACCGTGCGCCATTGAGTTGATGGAGAAATCTGGTGTGATGATATCCATGCAAGCCACGCAAACCGCCTTTCCAATCCATGATGCGGCAGAAGCGTATTTGCTATTTGCATTCGATGGATTTGATGGTGAAGATCTGTTTTTACAAGCCGAGGGCATCTACGAAATATTGGAGTCTTACAATGCCTTGGATATACTTCCTTCCCCAAATTCGGAAACAGCTCAGCAATGGTGGAAGGTTCGACGGGCCATTGGGGAAACTGTGAAGCAGGTATCGCCCTATAAAGAGGAAGATACCGTGGTGCCGAGGTCTGCCATGCCACAATTATTGAAAAAGGTAAAATCCATCGGCGAGCAATATGGATTTCAATCGGTGTGCTACGGACATGCGGGCGATGGAAATCTGCATGTGAACATTTTAAAAAATGATTTGAGTGATGAAGTATGGAATCACCAAATTCCCATGGCAATTGCGGAGATATTTGAATTTTGCAAATCCGTGGGTGGCACTATCAGTGGAGAACATGGTATCGGTTTGGTGCAAAAGCAATATTTGCCCATTGTGTTTGATCCCATACATTTTCAATTGCTTAAGGGAATAAAAAGTACTTTTGATCCCAAGAATATTCTTAATCCAGGCAAATGGTTGGATTAACTCCGAAGTTTCAATGAATACTTAGACTAGAATGTGTCAAACCCCATGTCTCTTTCCAACGTGTTGGAAAAAGCCACTGGACGGTCAGCAAAAAGTACTTTGGTCTTGGCCCATGTCACGGAAAACAATTCTGAATGTCTGTAGTTATTGAGTGCATCCTCTGATTCCCACAAGCTGAAGGTGCTGAGTTTTGATTCATCGTTTGTGTCTCTCAGCAATTTCAAACCTTTACATCCTGGAAAATTCCGAATCATTTCTTTGGAATCATCAAAAACTTGAAGGAATTCTTCCACTGATTCAGCTTTGAAACTCATAATTACGATGCGATGTATCATTCTTGGAATTGTAAAATCACAGGTTTGTCTTCATTCAGCGATAGGTATTGTGCCGCAGATCCCGCATTCACAGCAATCTGCATGATGTTTCCATAACCAAACATACAAAGTTCCATGCCTTCCAAAACATCATTGTAAGACTCACTCAAACGATTGATTTCTATGTTGCTATTTAACCGCAATCGAAAGGCTCTGCCTTGGCCAATTTCTTCAAATGTTTTCTTGTCGATATTCAAATACGCATTGCCATAATAATCGTTGTATATAACGGTTAATCGCATCATGCCATTCGATAATGTGGGTTGGGGAGGGGCCGATCGAATCAGCATTTCCTTTACCTTGAATCCGGCCAACTCAATCGACATTTTGTGGTTAATCAATTGATGCAATGCAGGGATATAGACTTGTTTTAGTGCATCAACAACATGAATACTTGAATCAGGTGTGATATTGTAATATACGGGATCAGATTCGCCAAAATACAGAGGGAACAATCCATTGTCGGGACCCATGAAAAACCGATTGTTGTGCTCAACTAAAACAAACCGATTGGGCATTTTGCTCATCGTGCCAAATCTGCAAATGTGTATGGTGCCTTCAGGAAATTCATCAATCACCAATTTTAAGAATACACTCTGCCCCAATACATGTCCTTTTTTAAAGGGCTGTGGGGTAATGAGGGTTTTGATTTGTGGGAACTCCATCGCCATTCTCGCCATGGCCACCGTATAATCGGGGGCTTCAACCCTGAAATCGCACAACAAATGAACGATGGGTGTGGTTGTGTTGGCTGAAGTTGACATATTGCGCTGTGCGAATCCAAATCAAATTGATGGGATACGAAGTGCAAATATATAAATAGATATCCGCGGGATTTTGGGAATTTCTATATTCCAATATTGGAATGAGATTATTTTTTACAACAATCTTTTGCTGTTGGGTTACCTTTAAGTGGATTTGGTTTTCTCCGAAGGATGTTTACTTTTTGATCTCCTTCGGTTAACTCAATGAAGTGATCCACGGAAATATTTTTATAAATGGATTTCTTTCTGGGATTCCCCGCCCACCAAATCTCTATGGATTCGATGGATTTTGCATCGCCCAAACCTGCCTCCAATTGAATGCTATTGGCGCCAAACGATCCTCCAGATCCCGAAGCATGATAGAACTTGTGAGTGCCAGCCGCTGATTTTGTGGTGATGAAGATCTTGCTGTTTTGGGCATCCCTAGAAACGGTTTTTCCCTTGAGTTTTATCGTAATCCAATGTCCACCGTGATTGGGATTGGCAAATAGTGC
>JAIYBO010000228.1 GCA_027488495.1 Bacteroidota bacterium
ATTCACAATGTTAAAAATCGGGTTTGGGGATACAACACATTAATTGTGGGATGTGGTGAGCGCGCCTTGAAACTCTACCAAGAGCTCAATTCTGCCAAAAAATCGGAAGGCTTCTTTTTAAGGGGATTTGTAAAAATCCAAGACGATTGTGCACTCAAAGAAGTTGGAGGTCGGATTTTGGGCGATTACACGAATCTGCCACAACTCATCAGCGAGCACCAGGTGGAAGACATCATTCTTTGCACTGAAAGTGGTGAAAATGAACAGATTACAGCCATTGTTGATATTGTTCAAAACGAAGACATTCATTTAAAAATCATGCCTGACCAATATAGTTTGGTGCTGGGCATGGTAAAAATGAACAACATTTTGGGAGCCATGTTGGTAGAAGTTGATTTTGAGGTAATGCCCACTTGGCAAAAGATTTTAAAACGCTTCATCGATATATTGGCCTCAATAGTGGCGTTGATCTTGCTTTCGCCGTTGTTTTTTGTGATTGCAATTTTGGTAAAAATCGATAGCAGGGGTCCGATATTTTTCACTCAGCCCAGAATTGGGCTCAAAGGCAAGCTTTTCAACATCATTAAATTTAGATCCATGAAAGTAGATGCCGAATCTGCTGGTCCTCAATTGAGTCATGATCTAGACGATCGCCGTACAAAAATTGGCATCTTTTTACGCCAGAGTAGATTGGATGAATTGCCCCAATTCATCAATGTGTTGATGGGACAAATGAGTTTGGTGGGCCCGAGGCCTGAGAGGGAATTCTTCAAAGACCAAATCATAGAAAAAGCACCCATCTATCAAAGATTGCATCGGATCAAGCCGGGAATTACCAGCTGGGGACAAATCAAATACGGTTATGCATCTAATGTGGAAGAGATGATAGACAGAATGAAATATGATATTTTGTATTTGGAAAACATGTCATTGGGACTGGATTTCAAAATCATGCTTTACACCGTATTGATTATGATTCAAGGCAGGGGTAAGTAAAAGAATTCATTTCTCCGTAATTTTGTGTCAAGCGAAACATGATGCAAGAAAATCAAGGCAACAGCACACCCATAAAATTGATTTGGAATTGGGTGAACAAAGAAAAGAAGAACGTTCAATTCATCTTAATTTATGCGATCGTTTCTGGTTTATTGAGTTTGGCGATACCCTTGGGTATACAAGCTTTGGTTGGGACGGTCATGGCAGGAAAATTGAGTTCAAGTTGGGTAATCATTGTAGGGATGACAACCGTTTTGGTGGCACTTTCTGGAAGTACCAAATTGGCTCAAATCAGCATATTGGAAAGCATTCAAAAGAAGCTATTTGTAAGGTATGCTTGGATTTACAAGGAAAACATTGTTCAGCGAAACGATATAGATTTGACTGCTAAAGCAAGGAAATTTTTGGACATCGTTACCTTACAGAAATCGTTTTCAAAATTGATTGCGGATTTTACAAAAAGTGCATTGCAAATCATCGTGGGCATCCTGCTTTTAACCATTTACCATCCCTTATTCATCTTGGTTGGTATCGGTATATGCCTAACCATCGCTTTGGGTTTTCGTTATACTTGGAAATCAGGATTTGAGAGTGCTAGAAATGAAAGCAACATGAAATTTAGCACCTATGAAACCATTTTATGCCTTGCGAAGCGTGGTGAAACCCCAGAAATGGAAACAAAACACTTGGAAAATTTCCATAACTCCGTGGATTCGTATGTGAAACATCGCGAGGAGCATTTCAAAGTTTTGTACAAGCAAGCCAAGTTTGCGATTTTCTCCAAAACCCTTTTCACCGCGGTGATGTTGATTGTGGGGAGTTACTTGCTAGTGATGAATCAAATCAGCCTGGGGCAATTCTTGGCTTCTGAAATTTTGATCATTACCCTGTTAGACGCCACTGAGAAATTGGTATTGTCTGTAGAAAACATTTATGACGGCGGTATTGCATTAGAAAAATTGAACGGCATTGAATCTATCAATCAAGCATCATAAAAACATGAATATTTCCAACAAAAAAATCCCGAATTATTGGCTTAAAGACAGCGTTTGGATTGGAAGAGCCATGATTGTTCGATTGCGTATTGTTTTCTTGATTCTGCTTGGAAGCATGTTTTTACCTTGGCGTCAGAATATACAGGCCACTGGACAAGTAATTACATTGCTACCAAACCAACGTCCACAAGAGATACAAACCAACATTGCAGGACGCGTTAGTGCATGGAAGATTAAGGAAGGCGATTTTGTAAAAGAAGGAGACACCATCGTGGTTCTCTCTGAGATCAAAACAGAATATTTGGATCCAACCCTACTGGATCAAACCGAACTGCAAATCAATGCCAAGGAAAAATCGGTACTCAGTTACACGAGTAAAATTGATGCCATCAACGAACAAATCAAGCAGTTGGAGAACAACCGTGATTTGAGCCAATCCAAGGCACTCAATAAAATCGAGCAGGAACAATTCAAACTCAAAATAGAACAGGCAGAATTGTCAGCCGCCGTGGTGGCAGTAAACATTGCCAAAAAACAGTATGAGCGCGATAGTATTTTGGCCATTGATGTATTGAGAAGTCCTTTGGATGTTGAAAACCGGAGACTAAAGTATCAAGACGCATTGGCCAAAAAGATGGGCTTGGAAGCGAAGGTTCGGAGTGCTAACAACGCCGTAGAAACAGCCAAAATTGAGTATCGGAACTTAAGATCTGAGTATGGTGAAAAGTTGGCAAAAACCGAAAGTGATCGATTTTCGGCCATCTCATCACAGTTAGAAACTGAGGCTGAAGTGAGTAAGCTGAGGAACAGCTACAACAATTACAACATCAGAAATGGTTTCTATATCATCACAGCGCCTCAAGCGGGTTACATATCTAAAACATCGATCCGCGGAATCAACGAAACTGTAAAAGAAGGCCAAGCGATTTGTACCATAGTACCAGACGGGGCGTCGTTGGCTGTAGAGTTGAAATTACAACCCAATGATATGCCTTTGGTAGACGTTGGGGAAACCGTGAATTTTGTATTTGATGGATGGCCTACCATTGTATTCAGCGGATGGCCAGCTGCCAGCTTTGGTACTTTCTACGGCACCGTTTACGGCGTAGACAATATGGTAGATGAAAATGGCCAATATCGGGTATTGGTAAAATCCGACAACACGAAAAAACCTTGGCCTGCAGCCTTAAAATTGGGTGTGGGTGCCCGTGGATACATGTTGCTAAAAACTGTGCCCGTTTGGTATGAATTGTGGCGGATTTTGAATGGTTTTCCGGCTGATTTCTACAAACCTGAAGTGACCAAACCCAAAAAGAAATAACATGCTTATTTTCAACAAAAAGAGGGTTTTCTACCGTTCCAGTTTGGGACTGTTGATGATTTTTATGCTTCAACATACAAATGTGGCTCAAGCAACATCAGCAATAAAACACCTTTTGGTTCCAGCAACAGGAACGAATGATTTTCAATCAGATACGTCGTGGAAAAGGCAATCGCCAGCGGTAATTAGCAATCAAACGCCCCTTCCCTTTTTTGTGGTTTTGGATGCAGTACTAACCAACCACCCGGTACTCAAGCAATCGCAAAATTATCAACCCATAGCAGAAGCAGAATTGAGCATTGCAAAAGGCGCTTTTGATCCAATGATTTCGTATTACAGAAACAACAAAAACGAAGGATCCAAGTTATATCAAAACCAAAATTTAGACGTCTATATCCCCAATTATTTCGGAGGTGGCATATCTATCAACAACCCTTATTCAGTAAACTCTGGTACTGCCTCAGGTTCATTGGGTTTAGAGATTGATTTCCCTTTGTTGAAGGGCTTGATAACCGATTATCGGAGAACGTATCTCGCCAAATCAAAAATCAACGTAAAGATGAGCATCGCCCAAAGAGATCAATGGGTGAATGATTTGGTACAGGATGTGTTTTTACAATATTCACAGTGGTTGTTTGCCCATGAAACGGCGGTTCAGATAGAACAGGTATTAAAAATTGCCGAGGAACGACAGAATGGCTTACGCAAATTATTTACTTCGGGGGCTGGCACGGCGGTTGACACCATGGAAACACATGTCCAACTGCAGCAATATCGCGCCAAATTCGATGCAGCCCTTTGGAAAAAAGAAAAGCAAAGGCTCATGATCAGTATGTTTTTGTGGGATGAAAACGGCAAGCCCATTGAACCGTTGAATACTGCGATGCCTACTCAAGATGGACTGATGTGGATTGATAGTTTGGTGATGGAGGCCACCAAATTTTTCGATACAAGTGGCGCTACAGCTAATGGGGATGGCATCATTCAGCCCGCGGTGAGATTGAGTTTACTCAAATTGGAGTCGCAGCAATTGGAATTCCGTTTGGCAAAAAACCTGATGCTCCCAAGTTTGAATTTGAAATATGGATATAGCCAACCCAATGCTGATTGGCGTTTCACCCCCAGTGGAGCAACACAATTCAATGGTTTTGGGTTAGGATTTCAATCTGGATTGTTCCTTAGGCAGCAAAGAGGACAATATCGCCAAATGCAGCTTACAGTGAAAAACGCATCGCTGGAAGTGAACAATAAAATGAGATCCTACCAGGTAAAATCCAATGCTTTGTTTCAAGAATACTCCGTGAACAAAGACCAATGGTTGCAATGGAAACAGATCGGCGAAAACCAGCTTTTATTGTATCGTATGGAAGCCAAAAGACTTGAGGCAGGTGATGTGAACTTTTTCATATTAAACACGCGGGAAATGCGCCTATTAGACTTAAATCTGACCGCTTTGGAATACAAATACCAATACCAAGCCTCCGGGGTTGCATACTTGCATTATTTGGGCTGGTTGAGATAATACAAAAAGTACGGTTAAGGCGTTGTTAAATTGTGGATAATCATCCTCTTTAATCCGCTGTATTAGTGGGTTTAATGGGTATTTTTACGATTCAATTTAACAAAAAAGTCAAATGACGGAAGATTTAAGTAGAGCGAATTACGACGCAGACAATATTCAGGTATTAGAAGGATTAGAAGCGGTACGTAAGAGACCCGCGATGTACATTGGTGACATTGGTGTAAAAGGCTTACATCACCTGGTTTATGAGGTTGTTGACAACAGTATCGACGAAGCGCTTGCTGGCCACTGTAAAAACATTCACGTGACCATTTTACCAGGAAACTCCATTCGCGTAGAAGACGATGGTCGTGGTATCCCCACCGGGATGCATACTAAGGAAAATCGCAGTGCATTGGAAGTGGTAATGACCGTTTTGCACGCAGGTGGAAAATTCGACAAAGACACATACAAAGTATCGGGTGGATTGCACGGTGTGGGTGTG
>JAIYBO010000069.1 GCA_027488495.1 Bacteroidota bacterium
CACCAATGGTGGTTTGGTTTGAGAACACAAACTCATCGTTATCACAAGTGCCTGATACCAAAGTGAACTTCGCTGTAGGCTTTTCAAACTGATACACTTTTTGGGTCAACTTGGCCACGCAACCGTTCAAATCCGCACTCAACGTCACATTGTAAGTACCCGCTTTGGTATACTTGTATTTGGCATCGGTAGTACTTGCTGTTGCTCCGTTTCCGAAATCCCAAGTCATTTTAGCGGTCAATGGGTTGGTCTTGTTGGTGAACACCAAATCCTGACCCAAACAAGCATTCGCCTTGTCAAACGCAACCTTTGGAATTGCATTCACATCTACCTCGTAAGTTTTTGTAAACACAAACCCATAGGGCACCGTTTTGGCCGTTAACAAAACCTTGTACTTGCCCGAGTTCGGAAATTGAAACACAGGCTCAGGCGCGTTTGAGGTATCAGCCGCACTGCCCGTTCCAAAGTTCCAGAAGAACTCCATTGAACCAGAATTCACTTTGGAGGTATTCGTAAACAAAACAGCTTCGCCATCGCAAATTTTAGCAGGGAATGTAAAATCCGGTAAAATCGATGGATAAATCAGCACTTTCCGTTTGATAAATGTATCACAACCGTTGTTGTTATCAGTCACCTTCAATACAACTGTAATCAAACTGTCTTCCAACGTTGCATCCGATGTTTTAAACTGCACTTCCAAATTGGTTGTTCCACTCGGAGGAGTTAAAGTAGCACCTGTAATGGCTTTGCCAGAAGCTGTGTAAGCTTGAACAGTGGCGAACCAATTGTTGGGCGATGCGGTACCATAAGAAGAATTGCTATAAACTCTTGGTGCCACTACATCGTAAATAACCGGCTGATCAATCACCGTAATATCATTCGCTTTACCACGCTGATAAATGGCGGTATTGGGAGTAGTGGTTTTCGTAGAGAACTCATAATACCCTCCGCCTGGAGCTGGTTTTACAAACGTTGTAAAAGTAAATGAATCGTTTTTGGTATTGTCGTCTGGAATATCCAAATACAATTTCACCGTAGTTTGACCAGCAATTGCCAAATTCATTGGCGCTGCAAATACATATTTCAAGGTATCGCCGGGTAAAATACGCTTTGTAACCAATTCGCGAGTTGCCTTACCATTGATGCTGTAGGCGACATAAAAATTATAAATGGTATCAGCAAATTTATTATAAATGGTAATATCAGGAGTTACTTCGTGACCAGCGCAAACCGTTGAAGCGATCGTCATGTCGGTTTTCACCGCCTGTACGTCCATAAAATTCTCCAATGCCCCGCGATCGGCCCTCACCGCATTTCGCGAAGCCTTTGTGATATCGTTGGTCACATTCAAATTGGGCAATACATTGTTCTGCGTTTCAAAACTGTTCGATCTCATATCACCTTTGGCAAAATCAATCCATTGCGGATCGGTGTAATTGTTGGTGCTTGCCACGTATTTATCACCCTTAAACCCATTCCAACTATTGTATTGAGTTTGTCCAACGCCCCAAATTTGAGTACCACTACCTTTCACCAAGAATGAATTACTTTCGATTTCCTTCATATTATTGGCAGCCGTGGCAGCCGTATTGTTCAACCAAATTGGATATCCGTAATAATTCAATTCGGCATCCAAAATGTTTCCAGTAAAACGGATTTCTGAATACATTTCTTGGAACAAATATCCGTATACATAGAAATAAGTGTAGGTTGAAGGCCTAATGTGAACGGTGTTGTGACGTGCTTCAAACTTATATCCAGAACTATAGTTATAAGAGTAGAAGGCATATACGCCATAATATCCATAATTATTGGAAATTAAATTGCTGTAGATCGACAAATTATAGCTGTAATAGAACAAAAATCCATAGAACAATCCATAGGTTGAACCTGTCATGGTGTTGGTGATTTTATTCCGAGATACTCTCTGATTACCATTGTAATAACCATAAAAAGTATACCAATAACCACCCGAGGAGTTACTGTCAATTACATTGTCCTCGAACAAATTCACAGCACGGTAGGAATTGTAATTATACCAAGCATAAAACAGGTAATGGAAACCACTGGCTCCATTTGAATTGATTTTGTTGTTGGTGAATTTATTACCTACTATGTTTCTATCGTAACAGTAATACATGTAATGCATGTAATTCGTGCTACCTGCATAACTCTCGCAATTGTCTACCCAGTTGTTTGTCATATCAAACACATAAGCATAGTATAAATACATGTGATAAAACTGAGAATAGACACGAATTGCCCTTTGCGTATTTTTCTCATATACAAACGGAAGAGCTGCAGTTCCATAGTTGTAATAACCATAAAATCCGTAGTATGTATTGATGTAGTTACTGGTTGAACTAGCGCTTGCTCCGTTGTATGGCAAATCATGAATGTTGTTCCCTTTATAGGAAGTAGATCGACTGGTACCATAAGTGTAATAACTGTAAAAACCATACATCGTAGTGCTAGTTGATGAACTGCTGCTCGCATTTTTCCTACTGATGTCGTTGTTTATGAAATGTTCACCATTGGTATACCGGTTATAAATTCCAAAAAAGTAAAAATTCTCAATTTTATTGCCTTCAAACGTGTTGTTATTCGCAGCATAGTAATAACTCCCTGTTCCCTGCTGATCAAATATTCCATAAGCAGGACCGGGGCTATTCGAATTCGTTGTGCGCATCACACAGTTTTTAATGGTATTGTACGAACCATTATTTGATGTGGAGGTCGAGGTCAATGATGTTTGAGAAGACGCAAAAGCCAAATAAGCTCCGGATGATGTTGAGGCACTTGAAAGCGCGGTAAATTCAATGGTACAACCATTCAACATGTTGTAATCAGAATTGTTGTAAAAACGAATCCCCATTTGCGTGGTACCTGTACCGGTTTTTTGAATGGTGAGATTGGTCATTGTTAGGTAATCGGCACCGTTTACCGCAATACCTTCATAAGTTGCAGAACTAATCAACTTTTTACCATTCCCATCAATGGAAATAGTATTGGTTGAGCTAGCACCTGAAATTGCATTAAACGTAACCGTGGCAGAAGTAGTCTCATCATTCATCACGGTCACCTTCACAGCACTACTCACCCCACTTGTACCAATGGCTGATGCAAAAGCCGACCATGAGGCATAGTTTGTCCCCCCCGTTGTCTTTGATGCATCAATGGTGTAATTCCCGCTCAACTGTGCCTGGGCAATCCCAGTGAAACACAGGAGCATCAACAACGTAGTCATTTTATTGACGAAGTTGTCTGCAATTGTTTTGTAGTTTTTATTCATATGGTTGTTTTTTGGTTCTTCTTTGGCTCAAAGACTAAAGTTATCCATCACATTAACACAATCAATACATTACTTCGCTATCAATCACTGCGTTAGAATGATAATTTACTTTAGCCAAATACAAATATATTCAGAATTACTAATATTCATAATTTCCATATGACAAATCCATGACATTTTATTTTTTATCACAACCAACTGCATACCAATCACCTAAACACCCAAAAAAAGAGGGGTTGCCATTGGCAACCCCTCTTTTTTCTACTTATGGAAAATATCAATTACTTCTGAACTGTGATCTTCTTGTTCACTTGCTTGCTACCTGAAGTTACTTGTACCAAGTACACTCCGTTGCTCAAGCCATCGGTGTTCAAGCTCATCACTCCTTCGTTTGCAACTGTTCTGCTGCTCACCATCTTACCTTCAATGCTCATCACATTCACTGTGATGTTTGCGCCAAAGGTTTCTGAGGTAGCCACTTTGATGTCACCTGCAGTTGGGTTGGGATATACCGCTACACCTACTTCTTGCAAA
>JAIYBO010000061.1 GCA_027488495.1 Bacteroidota bacterium
TGCGGAGAAACTGACTGAGGTTACTGTAGAGGCCACATTGCTTCGTTCAACGGCCTGGGAAAAGCAACCATATCGCACAGTATTAAAGAAAATAGGTACTGCTTCGGGCAGTGAAACTAGAACCACCCCTGAGTGGCTGATGCATCAAACTGGGGTAATGGTGCAAAAAACCAACCACGGTGGAGGCTCTCCTACGCTGCGCGGACTTCAGGGGAATCAAACGTTGATGCTGGTTGATGGAATTCGGTTGAACAATTCCATTTTCCGTTACGGACCCAATCAGTACTTGAATACAGTGGATGCATTTGGCTTGGATCAAATGGAGGTTTTGTTCGGCAGCGGCGCGGTGCAATATGGCTCCGATGCGATGGGCGGAGTGATTGCTGCCAAGTTTCATGAGCCAAAGGTGTCGAAAAACAACCAATGGACACCCCACGTATTTGTGAGAGGGATGTCGGGTAATCAAGAGCAATCTGCCCGCGGTTCGATGGATTACGTGAGCACCAAGTTTGGATTAACGGTGGGTGGGACTTTGCGCCAATTTGGAGATGTGATTTCTGGAGGTGAGGGTCAGCATTTGACACCTACGGGTTATCGCGAACGGGATTTTGATGGAAAATTTGTGGTGTATGGTAAGCGGGGGAAGTTGACTTTGGCTCATCAGAATCACAATCAGTTTGATGTGCCCGTATATCACAAAGTAGCGCTAGAAAATCATGCCTATTACAACATGGATTTGCAGTTGCGTTCCATGACCTACTTGAAAAAAGAATGGACGAATATCATGGGTGCATTTGATAAGGTTGAAGTGGTGATTGGTCAGCAGGGACAGGGCGAATGGCGTTCATTTCAAAAGAATGGATCAATGGTATCGCGAAGAGAGAAAGACTCTGTTGATACGCGTTTTGTGACGGTGAAAGTTTTTGGGAAGCAGAAAAAGGGCTTTCAATATGTAATGGGTTTGGAGGGGTATTTTGACCATGTTTTTTCACAGCGGGTTGATTGGAATCAGACTACGGGTACTCAGAAAGACCTTCGGGCTTTGTATCCAAACGATGCCAGCAACAACCAAACATCGGCCTTTTTATATGCCACGCAATCATGGAAAAGCGGACTGTTGAGGGCTGGATTGCGATACAGTGGCACACAGGTGCGCATTCCCACCATTGAGTTGGGCGAAGTGGTGGATAATAATGAAGCCGTGGTTTTTGACATTGCGGCTTCAAGAAAGCTGAGCCAACATTTGTTTATATATAGTAATGTAGGTAGCAGTTTTAGAAGTCCGAATGTAGACGATTTGGGTACATTGGGCATAGTGGATTTTCGGTTTGAGTTGCCACAATATGGGCTGGCGCCTGAGTATAGTTTAAATAAGGAGTTGGGTTTGAAGTGGAAATCGGATCGAGTGATGTTTACACTGTGCGGCTATCACAATCAATTGTCTGGTTTGATCACCCGGGTGAAGTCGGCGGTGGATAGTATGCAGGGATATCCGGTTTACTGGAAGCAGAATGTGGGGGAATCAGAAATTTGGGGTGCGGAATGGGATTTTCAACTGCTGATAGGGAAGAAGTCACAGGTAAAGGCTGGGGCGTTTTTTACGGTGGGAGATAACCTAACGGCGCAAGAGCCGATGCGAAGAATTCCTCCGGCTATGTTCAATGTTGAATGGATTTATCGGCCCAATAAACAGTGGCAAATTGTGTTGGCTATGTATGGGGCGAAGTCGCAACAGCGCTTGGCCAAGGGCGATATTCAAGACAATCGGATTGGTGCGCAGGGCACGGCTGGGTATGTTTCGGGCGATGTACGCTGTCGCTACCAAAAGAAGGGGATTTTCATGGACGTTGCGCTAACGAACGTGGGCAATGAGTTTTACAAAACCCATGGGTCTGGCGTGTTTATGCCGGGAAGAGCACTTCAATTGGTGCTGGGATTTTAATCAGAATTAATTAAGAATCTTGCTTTAAGGGTTTTGTACTAGGTAATGATTGCCTTCGCTGATTATTATTTTATTGTGTTGCGTTGAGGGATGTGTGACCTTCTTGTTATGTGCACATTATTTAATTTGGCCATATGTGGAAATTCTGACATTTCGTGATGATGTGTTGATGTTAAATGGGGCGATTTAATGAGTGTTTTTATTTTTAAATAATTGATAATGAAGTGATTAGAGAAATGACTTTCAAAAAGCTATGTTGTGTTTGTTTGATGGTTATTTTAAATAATCCTTGTTTATCATTCGGTAATGAATATGCATGAATGTCATAACCTTGAGGCTGTTGATTTGGGGCGTTAAACCATATAACAACCAATGAAAAGAAAATCATTTCAAATCAAGAAGTTCTGCGGTGTAATTGCTGTGATTGCAGCGGTTACCACGCCAATTTCTGGCTTTGCTCAATCGGTGGCCGATACCGGTAGGGTAGAGGAAGTAGTAGTAACAGCGTTAGGTATCAAAAAAGAGAAGAAAAAACTCGGTTTTGCGGTATCTGAAGTTCAAGGTGCTACTCTTGTAAAAGCACGTGAAACCAACGTGATCGACAATTTGGTGGGTAAAGTAGCCGGATTAACAATTGGCCAAAGCGCTGAATTGTTGGGAAATCCACAAATTGTTCTTCGCGGTAGCGATTTGCGTCGTGGACAATCTGTATTGTTTGTAGTTGACGGTATTCCGATTAACTCTGACGCTTACAACTTGTCTCCTGATGACATCGACAAAGTATCGGTTTTGATGGGTCCTGCAGCCGCGGCGTTGTATGGATATCGCGGTCAAAACGGAGCCATCGTTATAACCACCAAAAAAGGTACAAAAGGTGGTGGTGTGCGCATTGATTTCAACTCATCTTCAATTATGGAGAGTGGTTTTTTGACTATACCGAAAGTACAAGATGAATATGGACCTGGTGATCACGGTAACTATTCATTTGTTGACGGTTTGGGTGGCGGCGATAACGATGGTGACTATGATGTTTGGGGTCCTAAATTGAATGGTCAGTTGATCGCTCAATACGATAGTCCCATTGATCCTGTTACAGGTAAGCGCATTCCAACTCCATTCGTTGCTCGCGGTAAAGACAATTTGCAGCGTTTTTTACAAACAGGAATATTGAATACGAATAACTTCAGCATCGCTTCGTCAACGGACAAGATGGATGTGAGATTTTCATTTAGTAATTTGAACCAGCGCGGAATTGTTCCAAATACTGGTTTGAATAGCAATACTTTCAACGTTTCAAATACCGTACGTTTTTCAGATAAGTTCCGCATGAATGCCAATGTGAATTACAACAGGCAGTCAACAGACAATATCAATGATGTGGTATACGGGCCTAACTCTCTCATTTACAACGTTGTAATTTGGCAGGGTGCTGATTGGGACGTGATGAGCGATGACATTCGTGGTATTTGGCAGCCAGGTAAAGAGGGTGTTCAGTCAATACACTCTGAATACAAGCGTTATCAGAATCCATGGTTCGTTGCCAAGAAGTGGTTGAGAGGCCATTACAAAAATGATTTGTATGGATATACCAGCTTTGATTGGGATTTGAATAAAAATTTGAATTTGATGGTAAGAACATCGGTTACTACCTATGATTTGTTGCGCAGTGAAAAAATGCCTTTTTCTGCACACCCTTATGGTAGAGAAGAAGGTCGTGGCGACTACCGTGAAGATAGAAGAGCCATGTTTGAAATCAACAACGAATTCTTGTTGGATTACAAGAAGAAATTGGGTGGCTTAGATGTTCACGCAACAATTGGTGGAAACAGAAGAGATTTTAATTACAACAGCAGCTGGGCTACAACAGATTATTTGAACGTACCTGAAGTTTATAACTTCGCAAACAGCGCCAATCCAGTTCGTGTATTTAATTTTAATTCAAAGATGGCGGTTAACTCATTGTACGCTTTGGCCGATATTGGTTCTAAGTTCGTTTACTTGAACTTGGGTGTACGTATGGACCAATTGTCGACCATGCCTGCCGGAAATAATTCATTTGTTTACCCTTCTGCTTCGGTTTCTTTGTTGCCGATGGATTTGATGGAGAGTTTGAAATCTGATAAATTCTCTTTCTGGAAATTGCGGGCGTCGTTTGCTCAAGTTAAGGGTGGTTTGACTACGCCTACCATTTCTCAAGCTGGTAGCACTTTGGGATATGGCTCAAATTATACTTCTCCTTACGAGGGTCCTGCTTATGTAAATTCTGGGATTTATAATACGCCTTTGTTGTACAATGGCCGTCCTTCTGCGAATTATACCAACGTACTTCCCAATGCCAGTTTGGCGCCATTCCAGAGAACTGATTTCGAGTTTGGTACAGAAGCTAGTTTCTTCAAAAACAGATTGGGCGTAGAGGCTACATATTATTCATACAATGATGGTCCAGGTATCTTCTCTAGAACCATTTCTGAAGCTACAGGTTACACCAACCAAATCGTAAACGGTATTGAAACTCAAAGAAAAGGTTGGGAAGTAAGTATCAAAGGCGATGTGATCAAGGCGAAGAGAAAAGATGGATTGTCATGGAACAGTATGTTGAATTTGTCTCGTTACAGGGAGTTCTTAACTGCCATTTATGGTGACGTAAATGCGATTTCATCTAATTATTTCGTGTCAGACAATACCAGCAATCGCTTTTTGAAAGTGGGTGATCGTATTGATGCCCTTTACACAAATGGTTTTGCAAGAACTGCTGATGGTCAATTGATCAACGACGCGGGTGGTCGCCCAATTGTATTGCCAAAAGGCCAGTTTCAAGGATATACCTTGCCTGATTTGGTGGTTGGATTTTACAACCAATTCAAATACAAAAACTGGACGGTTGGATTCCAGTTTGATGGCAGAATCGGTGGTTTGATCGTAAACCAAATTCAACGTCAAACATACCGTGGTGGTAGACACATCGAAACAGTTCAAGAGAACTACAAAGATGCTGATGGAACTTCTATGGCATCTGCACGTGAAGCGGATACAAAAGGACA
>JAIYBO010000233.1 GCA_027488495.1 Bacteroidota bacterium
ATAGTTACTCTTCACCCCCATTGTATTCATTTCACGACCCATTTCCTGGGCGATAAAATTCAATTTTCTCCCCAAAGGCTCCTTTTGCAAACAAGTTTTAAAGTAATCCAAGTGCTGTTGCAAACGTTGCTTCTCCTCCGCGATATCCCACTTGTCCAAGTACAACAAAATCTCCTGTTCAAAGCGATTGTTGTCGCGCAATTCCGCATTCACATGTTCAGCCAACTGACCATAAATGCGTTCGCGCAATCCCTGTTTGCGTGGTTCTTCATGCACCGAAACCTCATTCAAATCAGACTGAATAGATTCCACCAAAGACAACAATTTCACACCAGTTGCAGCGCCTTCTTCTTTCCGAAATTGCACCAACAAATCAGCTGCCTGCATCGTCAAATCAACAATGATTTGCTTCACGCTTTCATCGATGCTTCTCTCCCCAGATTGAATCACTTCAGGAACACGAATGATCTCTCTGAATGGGTCGCGAAATTCAACACCCAAACTTGCACTCAATTCATTGTATTTATCCAAATAAGCCTTGGCCAATCCCGCATTGATATGAATGGTTTGATCCTCTGCTTTAACATTGGGAAAAGTGATGCTGTAAGTACAGGTGATAGTACCGCGCTCCAATTTTTCATTCAACAACCTACGTATTTGAGGATCAATCTCATAGAGAAATTTAGGCAACCGCAAATCCGCTTCAAAGTACCTGCCATTCAAGGCTTTGATTTCACATACCGCGCGCAATGTTGGCGTTTCCATTTGGGCCCTGCCGAAGCCCGTCATACTTTGAATCGTATTATTCATGCTTTATCAAGCGAAAATAGACCTTAATCCACAATTTTGAATCACCCTACACACACAATTAATTAACTTTGTACAACTTTGATGAAAGCAAATAAAATTTGGGGTTTTTGTGCAGTCAGTCTTCTTGGCTTCAGCGCTTGCAACACCTCCACCGATTCCACTGCCAACAACGATTCGGCCACCACAGAATCTGTGATAATCACCAATAAAAAATCTGGGTTCTCCGCAGACAATGCGTATCAAAACATCGCCTCACAACTCGATTTTGGCTTCCGAATCCCAGGCACCCCATCGCACAAAAAATGTGCAGACTGGCTGTTTGGTCAACTCAAAAACCAATGTGATACCTCCTATTTCCAAGTTGGTCAATCCAAAAACCCAACAACCGGAGCAGCCATTCCCATCTACAACATCATCGGAAGCATCAATCCCAAGGCCACCAAACGAATGATCTTCGCCGCCCATTGGGATAGCAGACCCATGGCAGATCAAGACGATAACAACCCCAAAGAACCCATTCTCGCCGCCAACGACGGGGCCAGTGGCGTGGGTGTAATCCTCGAATTGGCCCGCCTACTCCATACTCAAAAACCCGAATGGGGCGTTGATTTCATTCTTTTCGATGCCGAAGACCTCGGTATTGCCGAAATTGAAAACTCCTTCTGTTTGGGCAGTCAATATTGGGGACAAAACCCCCACACACCCAATTACAAAGCCAATTTCGGCGTACTGCTCGATATGGTTGGTGGCAAAGATGCCAAATTCATGTGGGAAGCCAATTCCAACCAATATGCCAACTGGATCTTGGTACACACCTGGCAAATTGCCAAAGAATTGGGTCACGACAATCACTTCCAATTGCAGAACATCGGCGCCATCACAGACGATCACAAATATGTGTATGAAGCCACCAAAATTCCCATGATTGATATCATTCAGTACAACGAAAGCACTGGCTTTGCACCCTATTGGCATACCCATGACGACAACCTAGATGCCGTTGATAAAAACACGCTTCAAGCCGTGGGCAATACTTTGCTGCACTTGATTTTTAACCCGCCAGCCACCCTATGACCAACCAACCCCTAAACATACTGGCTTTCGCCGCCCACCCAGATGATGTTGAACTCGCCGCATCAGGCACTCTGATTCAACACATCGCCCAAGGGCATCGCTGCGGAATCATCGATCTCACCCGCGGAGAATTGGGCTCGAGAGGTAGCGCCGAAGATCGCGACAATGAAGCCAGTGCAAGCAGTAAAATCCTAGGGCTCAGCGCAAGAGAAAATCTCAATCTGGGCGATGGTTTTTTTGAAATCAACGATGCCACGCTCATGGCCGTCATCAAAATGATTCGCAAATATCAACCACAAATCGTGCTGGCCAATGCCGTTTCAGATCGCCACCCAGATCATGGACGCGCGGCAGAATTGGTATCAAGGGCGTGCTTTTTGTCGGGCCTACCCAAAATAATCACCGAAAACCAAATGGCACATCGGCCCAAAGCTATTTACCACTACATCCAAGATCGTGGCATGAAAGCCGATGTAATTGTAGACATCACCTCAGTGTACGAGCAAAAAATGCAAGCCATCAAGGCCTTCAAAACACAATTCTACGACCCAAACAGCAAGGAACCCGAAACGCCCATCAGTAGCAAGGAATTTCTCGATTTCATTGAAGCCAGGGCCTTGGAATATGGCCGTGTGATTGGCACAAAATATGGTGAAGGCTTTACCACCGAAAGAACCCTCGGAACAAACTCCCTCATCCCATTGTTATAATTTCGTATCATGTCGCAATTTCAGCAAAGAAAATCCCCAATTTATGCCCTGTGTTTATTCATTGCGCTGGGTGCAAATGCAGTTTTTTCTCAGGTGAAAATCGCAGACATTATCGCCAACAAACCCTACGTAATTGCAACGCATCCCACCGATACCGGCCAATTGGTGTTGTTTTTACCGATGCCATTTGCCAGTTCGCAATTCAAGCCCGAAGCCCTCAAAACCAAATTGCCAGCGGCCACCGAAGTACATGCCGTGCACTTGGTTTATACCCGCTACAAACAGGTAGATACCTTCAATCAACCCAAACTCAATCAACGGCGCCTCAACAATTTGAAAACCCTTTGGCCCGATTTGTTCAAACAAAGCGATGTCCAATGGCGCGTTTTCGAACAGAAATCACCAAAAACCCTTGAAGCCGCTGAAGCATGCTACCACGGCTTTGTCATTTACCTCAAAAATCGGCCCCCAAAAGCCCAAACCGAGAAAGAAATCGCCAAAATTGATCGCATCGTTGAAAGCTACAAAGACACGCAAATTTGGATTCCCGAAAAAGTAAGCTATCGAATCCGAAAACGCGAAGTTGAAACAGGCTATTATTTGCCCCACAGCAACGACAAGAAAAAACAAAACATCAAATACACCTCCGCGGGATTGTGGTTTCGAAAAAAAGAAACCCGCATCGTGAGAGACTCCATTCCCCTAAAACGAATCCCCGGCCACTTCGAACACACCGGATTCTTTGATACGTTTGGACTGCGAAAAACCGACGAATACAAAATCCTTACCCGAAAAAACTGGGAAGGCAAATACGCCGTTTTGGTAGACGTTACAGGCAGCATGACCCCTTACACCGCGCAGGTAATGCTTTGGATGAAACACTCCAAAACATGCCTCGAAAATGGCAGGATGGTCTTTTTCAACGACGGCAATGAAACGCCAGATATGCTGAAAAGAATTGGGTATGCGGGTGGCCTTCATTTCGCGGAATCCCATGCCTTCGATACGGTCTACAAAACCATGAAAACTGCCATGAGGCGGGGCGATGGTGGCGACATTCCCGAAAATAACATCGAAGCCCTCATCGCTGCGCAAAAACGTTGGCCCAACTTGGATAGCTTCATCATGATCGCAGACAACAATGCGGCCATCAAAGACATTTCCCTCATCAAACAAGTCACTGTACCCGTAAACATCATCCTTTGTGGGGATCTCCAAAAAATACACCCCAATTATGTGGAACTCGCCGCCAAAACCAATGGCAGAATTTACACCATAGATGCAGAAGTCTCCAATTTGAACAAACTGAAATTGGGTGGTCGCATCGACATTGGCAAATCCGTTTACGAATACCGCAAAGAAGGCCTGATCAAAGTCTTCGACTATTAATTACACCTACATGTTACAACAAGAACCCATCGAAACAGATATCATCATCATCGGCGCTGGTCCGGTTGGATTGTTCACCGTTTTTGAAGCCGGATTGCTCAAACTCCGCTGCCATCTCATCGATGCCTTGCCTCAACCTGGCGGCCAACTCACCGAGATTTACCCCAAAAAACCCATCTACGACATCCCCGGATTTCCAGATATTCTGGCCGGCGAGCTCATCAACAACCTGATGCAACAAGCCCAACCGTTTAAACCCGGATTTACCCTGGGCGAAAGGGCTGAAAGCATTGAAACCATCGAGAACAATCGCTTCAAAGTAACCACAGACATGGGCACCGTTCACATCGCACCCAACATCGCCATCGCAGGGGGATTGGGCTGTTTTGAACCCCGCAAACCACCCATTCAAAACATCAAGGATTTTGAAAACAAAGGCATAGACTACATCATCAAAGACCCTGAAAAATTCAGAAACAAAAAAGTAGTGATTGCCGGGGGTGGAGATTCAGCCCTAGACTGGACCATTTTCTTAAAAGACGTGGCTGCCGAGGTCACCATCATTCACCGCAGAACACAGTTTCGTGGACACCCAGATTCAGTTCAAAAGGTCATGGACATGGACGCTTCAGGGGCCATCCAACTCATTGTAAATAGTGAAGTCACCCACCTCAAGGGCGATACCGATAATCAGCACCTCACATCGGTGGGAATTGCCACAGACGGAATAGAGGATTTACGCTGGTTGGATTGCGACTATTTTCTGCCCTTGTTTGGCCTCTCCCCCAAATTGGGACCCATCGCCGATTGGGGTTTGAACATAGACAAAGCCGCCATCGAAGTAAACACCTTTGATTACAGCACCAACGTCCCCGGCATTTATGCCATTGGCGACATCAACACCTATCCGGGCAAGCTCAAACTCATTTTGTGCGGATTTCATGAGGCAACATTAATGGTTCAAAGTGCCTTCAAACGGATCTATCCCAACAAAAACAATGTGTTGAAATACACAACGGTTAACGGCGTACAAGGGTTCTGATGTTTACATTTTTCTTGCTCCGTCACGTCATCAAATGGGCGATTCGCCTGTTTTTGGCTTTCATAACGATTTCATTGCTGTGGGTTGTGGCTTACCGATTCATCAACCCACCCTCAACGGCACTCATGAACAGCCGTGGCAATACCTACAACATAGATGCCCAGCACACTTGGGTAGATTATGACAACATCGGCAACAACATCAAAATGGCCGTGATTTGTGGCGAAGACCAACGATTCAAGGATCACATGGGCTTTGATTTCAAAGCGATACAAAAAGCCATCCAACACAACATGGGCGGTGGAAAAATCCGCGGAGCCAGTACCATTTCTCAACAAACCGCAAAAAACGTCTTCTTGTGGGAAGGCCGATCATGGATCAGAAAAGGCCTCGAAGTTTGGTTTACTCTGCTCATTGAACTCTTGTGGAACAAAGAACGAATCCTGGAAGTCTACCTCAACATCATCGAATTGGGTCCGGGCGAAGAACTGCTCACCAAAGCACAAGCAATGCGCGAAGCAGGCATCGAATCGCCAAAAGCCCAAATTGCACCCATCTTTGGGGTTGAAGCAGCAGCCCAATTCTACTTCAACACTTCCAGCAACAACCTAACCAAAACGCAAGCCGCCAAATTGGCAAGCATACTCCCCTGCCCAAGCAGCTGCGGAATGAATTCAGCTTTTGCCTACAAACACAGACTTTTCATCCTCCGGTGTATGAGAAAATGGGGCAAGAAACTCTTGCTTTAAAGGGATTTAAGCCTTTTCGAAAATTGTCGTATTTTTGCAGCAAATCAATTTATGGCAACCACACAAGACGTATCAGTAGGAAACTTCCTCCGTTATAACGGCGAACTCGTTC
>JAIYBO010000176.1 GCA_027488495.1 Bacteroidota bacterium
AAAACTTTGATTTGCGTTTTAAAAATCGTGTCGGCTTTTGTCACTTCATTCATCGTAGGTGGATATGGATATCCGTAATAAACAAAATTGGTGTCAGTGGCTATAATCTCACACCTTTTACCCATCACTTTCTCCAGCTTCCGATTTCTCATTCTTCTTTGAAAAAAATCATCAACTGAACGTTCGATGGAATTAGAAAGGTCCATCTTGTCCAATTGCGGATATGATTTGTGCATCCTTCCATTCAATGCAGTGTCTTCACAATGGGATTTTTGAATTTGAATATCGGTTAACTCACAAATGTTAATCACTTCATCAACTACTACAAAATTTGAATAAATACTTGCTCTTTCAATGTGCGAGAATCCGGTCAACACCGAACCCAATACCGTGAGAAATAGAAAAAGCCTTTTCATTTATTATTGGTTATTCTATCATTTTAATGAGCGGTTAAAAGGGCCGCGCATACCAACATGCAAAGCGCTTGGATTGGAAAAATATTGAGCATCGAGTGCTCATTCTAGTTTCCTTCCCTTAAAATAAATACGTGGTGTTAGTTTGTGGTTTTCATCTCTGAATAGGTAATTTCCGCTAGTTTCTAGAGTAACTGGGTTTACTCTAATCTCACCATCATAGGGAATGTAATTTAAACCGTTCCATATACTGGTGAAAATTAACGAACTATTATTGTACAATGTACGCGAATTCATTCCAGACCAAGTGGTATCAGGATATACTTGGGAGTATGAGTTTAATCCAATCCAATAAATGTCATTTGCTTTATCAGCGCAGCTATCTTTTCTTCGATACCAATTACCCGGACTACCTACAGGTAATGACATATTAAACGATTGAAGTATAACACTATCTTTTAAATTGTCAAATTTCACTTTGTACTTGCCCACCATTAGGGTTTCACAGTGATTGTCGTAAAAATAAATTTTTCTTTCAAAGGTATCTAAGCCGTCATCGTTGGGGAAACAATCTGTTTGTTTTGGTCGTTCAATAATTAGTTTAATGAGAATACCTTGCTCTTTTGTTTGTCTGGTATCACTAAAATCGCGCACAAATTCATATTCTTCAATTACTTCAGTACCCAAATACCAAGTATATTTTGCCCCGTCAATTTTTTTGGCAGGTCTGAAGTAAATATTATCTCTTGAGAATTTCACATCGGGTTGAAACCAGTTCGTTATTCCACCGTAACCTGCGCGGCTTATTAAGATTTCATTTTCTATATTTTTGCCAAAGCATGGGTCATAATTCTCACATTCTGGGTTTTGAGGGTCATAACAGCAGGTTTTACGGCAGCTACCGATTGTCAGTATCAAGCTAAGCAATGCGAGACTGAATATGCCAAGGTGAATTTGTTTTTTCATGCTGTTGATGTAACGTTATAGTATGTAAATGGTTGTAAATATCGGAAATTCTCTTTCCATTTCCAATGCTATTTTATTTCAACATATATCGCATAGTAATGTTTCACCTTGAACTTGCTGTACCAATCGCTAATATTTTCCTCGCCCAACAAACAATAGGATTGTACGTTTGAGCCAGTATCGAATGGGGGAGAATATGCAAGTATGGGATATGCCTGGTTAATTGGGACCTTTATTTTATTGTCAGAACAGGAGTTCGCCAATCGCAAAGAATAATTACTTTTTCCTTTTAATTCAGTAGCAGTATTCAATCCTGGGTAACCAATTTTTAATTTGAATTTATCTTGCTTAAGGATACCTGCAAATGTGATAGATACAGATTTAGTAGCGTCTCCAAAGCCGGTTTTGTCAGTGAATGCGATCTCGTAAAACATAGTATCTCCATTCATGACAAACGGAAATCGTTGTTTTTGGGCAGTGATGTTTAAATTTATTGTAGAGTTTATTTTGCCTTTTTTGAATTCCTTTATGATGAAATTAAATACCTTTCCTTTTAATAAAGTGTCTTCACAATAGATTTTTTGAATTTGAATATCTGATAACTCACAAATGTTAATCAAGTCTTTGTCTTCAATATACTTGTAATGAAGAATTGTACTGTCGGTTTGTGAGTATCCGATCATCGCCGAACTCAATATCGTGAGAAATAGAAGTAGCAGTTTCATTGTTGTTAATCTTTATAAAATAATTGGATAAATTGACCTTTATTTATTGAAATCAAATTCAAAGCCAATAAAGCTAAGAATGATCGAGCGATAATTGAAACCAAGAACAAAACTTAATATACTAAAATCAGAAAAATCCTATCAATCTTAGCGCGGTTCTAGTTTTGAACTATAATTTTCTGAGTATTGCTTTGGTTTGTAAGTTGTGTCTTTACCAAATAATTTCCAACGGGAAGATATTTTAAGTCTATTGCCGTTTTTGCCGCATTGGGGGATTGTTCAAAGACAACTTGGCCTTGCATCGTCATGACAACAATTGATTGGATGGGTTGTGTTGCATCAACCTGCAATACCCCTTGAGTCAATGGATTTGGATAGCAACGAGGAAGTGTGGTTTCAATATCTTGGCTTCTTAAATCAGGCAAACAGATTTTGGTAATCCAAAAATGCTCTTTGTACAAGGGCTTTTTCAATGTCATATTATTCACGGAAGTGACAACTTTACCGGGATAAGGATAAAGATTAAAAGTCGCTGATTGTCCGCTCAGGTCCGAGAAAAAACACATATAATTTTCCGTTTGTTGTGACCATTTATAATAAATGGAATCACCTTTAACAGAATAGATGACATTCATAAATGTGGGATTGGCTTTTTTCTGAGGAGTATAGCTTGATCCATTGAATGTAAAAGCACTGTCGGTACTCGCTGTTAGGGTGAATTCGTTGGGTGAAGATGCAAAAAATCCTGTACGTACACTCGTGTATTCAGATTTATCATCGAAAGCCTTCAAGTTGGTTAGTCTGAATGCTGTATCAAAAATGGCTAGCGCATTTCTTTCCGGCTTAGAAGTCAAGAATTGACGCATTTTGTTATCGTACATACTCTGTCCAGCATTATTGTGTGGGAAGTAAAATCGTTCATTGGCATAAAATAACCGACTTGCCATTCCTATGGGCTCAACTGTACTAGGACACCCAATGGTGTAACTGGATTCAACGCGATTGTTCACCTCTTTGATTACAAGAAAGTCATACCCATCGAATCCAGAACCCGGCAAGAGTTTCCTTAAGGCATTGGAATACGTTTGCTTTGTGCTTGGAACAGTGATATTCGCAGAATATTTGATAAAATAGTAAAATCCAATCGGTGTGTTTAACATTCCATAGGTTCTAACGTTTGAGCTATTTTGGGCAAGTAGATTCTTCTTAGTGACATTAAATTTATTATCTAACTGCAAAGAATAAACATCAATTACGCTGCTCGGTTTAATGGAATCGCCATTGTTTAAATAAACGGGTTTATCGACTATCATTAACATCGTTGCGCCTGTCTTCGTGCAATAAATATCGTTTTCTCCTTGCCAAATTCTTTGCTTGTTGGTTGTTTCACCTATTTTGACAAACTGCAAGCTACTGAGGTTGGAATCGATACGCACAATACCTATAACCGACTTGTTTGTAGCATCCACACTCAGCGAATTGTTGATTTTGTATATTTGGTTGTGCGCAGTGAGAGCGTATGCTAAGCCCCCGTTGGATGGATCTAAGCGAAGGTTCGGGTTGGTGATCGGGAAAGGCAAAATCAAATCAATTTGTGCAACAACATCTCCAGAATTGTTGTATTTGATAATCAAACACTTGTATGCGGGCGATGTGTTTCGCGTATATTTTTTCTGATCTACGGCGATGGAATCGGTGTACCAAATGCCTTTGTAGGTAAAGGCGCCATTGTGCGACAACTCCGGCGTTACATGCATAGCTTGCTTATCGTAACTGATATTCAAGTTGTACTGTTGGCACTGTCCAAAAATAATAGGATGACCCAATAAACACAGTGCGATAAGAATAATATTTTTGATTTTAAGCATGGTTTGATTTCATTTTGTAGGGGTCCCAAAATTCATCGGGTCGAGTGCTAGTAACTGCGGTGATTGAAAGTGGTTTTTCATGATGATTTCAATCCAAACTTAATTAATTCAATCCCTCATTATCCAATGAGTGATGCCGTTTAGGGAAATCCTAGTATCTCAAGTAGTGGGCAGATAACACTAAGTCCTATGGACGTGGTTTGTTAGTATCAACTGAATATCGCTATTAGGGAAATGCCTAAATAATAAGGGATGTGATTTTTCTTGGCATAGAATAAATTCAATAAGTTTGAAGTTAGAGACGGATAGAAATTATCGTATCAGCAACAGCATTTATGAGAGCATTGAGCTTTTTTTCGAAAACCAATCACCCCATTTGGGGTTGAAATTATGCGATATCTCATTTTCGCATATTACATGATTTTGTTTTTGTCTAGCATATCGGCAATTAAGAATTTTAAAAAACTCCCCCAATCTTTCAAAATACTTGGCTTAATGGTTGTTTGTACGTTTGTTTTTGAACTGTTGGCTTTTTACCTCGCCCAAACAAGGCATAATAATATTGTCGTCTATGTTTCATGGATGCCCGTACAGGTTATTTTAATGGTTTGGGCTTACCACACATTTCATGCGGATTCGGTATTTAGAAAAACAACCGTTGCATTGATGCTGCTGTTTCTAATTTATTTTATTAGTGAATTTGTTGGTTTGAATTTTAAAGTATTTCCGAATAATTTGGTCATGATTGAAAATATTGTGCTTTATGCAATTGCTGCCTATTCGAGCTATTTAATACTCAGAAAACAACTTTATATTGAAATCAAGAAAAATTGCATGATTTG
>JAIYBO010000149.1 GCA_027488495.1 Bacteroidota bacterium
ATTAGGTTTCCTACTCGTGACCCCTTCTCAAAAATCAAAAAGGGGTCACGAGCAAACGAACAAATACGAACACAATCGGACTGAAAATCAACAAGATAAGCTTGATTTAGCCGAGGGGTAAACGTAGTTTTGTAATCAAAATGGGGGGCACAATTAAACACAATTGCGCCATATGTCGTCAAAATCAACATTCAGTCTGGTGTTCTACATCAACCGGACAAAAGAAAAGAAGAATGGGGAATGCCCCGTGATGCTCCGTATTACCATAAACGGTAATGCTGTAGCACTCAGATTAAAACGCTTCATTGAACCCGACCAGTGGGATCCAGTGAGGTATCAAATGAAAGGCCGAACATCCAAAGCCAAAGTCTTTAATGACTACTTGGAAGCGATACGTGTTCGTGCCCATCAGAAGTACAATGACCTTCTGAAGCAAAAGGAGGAAGTTTTGGCTTCCGACCTAAGAGATGCTATACTAGGCATCAACAAGGCTAAGGCCAAAATGATTATCGAAGTCTGGGATGAGTACATCCGCAGCTTGAAATTGCTCATTGGCAAAGAAACCTCCTATGCTACCTACCAAAAGAACATGACGGCCCGTAATCACTTTCAGAGCTTTCTGATTAAACACTACCGATCCGACGATGTCTCACTCAAATCCGTTGACAATTACATGATTAATCAGCTGTCTTTGTACCTGAAAACAGAAAAAAGATGCAATTTCAACACGACCAACAAGTTTTTGCAAAACGTCAAGAAGATTACCACCATGGCCATTCGGCACGGTTGGTTGTCGAAGGATCCATTTTCCGGAATCAGTTTAGGCATGAAGGAGGTGATTCGCCCATATTTAACCGAGGAAGAGTTAAAGAGGTTAATGGAATTCCAGTCCCCATTTGAGCGATTAATTCGGGTTAGAAACTTCTTTGTATTCTCATGTTTTACCGGACTTGCTTACATCGATGTAAAGCAATTGAAAAAGTGTGAAATAATTTACCATGAGGAAAAGTATTGGATCCGTACACAACGTCAGAAAACGGGAGGTCAAGCCAATATCCCCTTACTGAATGTTCCAATGGAAATCATAAGGAATTACAGCAATCTAGAGGCGCTAAATCCCGAGGATTGTGTCATTCCAATCTTGACCAATCAAAAGATCAATGCCTATCTTAAAGAGCTGGCTGATTTGTGTGGCATCTCAAAGGTTTTGTCATTTCACATAGCAAGACACACTTTCGCTACAACCGTAACCATGATGAATGGGGTTCCGATTGAAACGGTTAGTAGGATGCTTGGCCATAAAAACATCAAAAGTACCCAGCACTATGCCCGAATTGTCGACCAAAAGGTTGGCGAGGACATGGAACTACTCTCGCGAAGATTAGGAACCAGATTGGCACTAGCAAAATAAAACGAAGCCCCGGGATGACCGGGGCTTTTTTGTGAACAAATACGAACAAAAATGAAATGGAAAAAGAATTTGTAATACGATCATACAGCTACTGTGAGCTCGCCATGCTTTACTTCCCCAACAGTACAAAGAAAAATGCCAGTGCGCAATTGGGAAAATGGATACGTGAGAATGAGAAACTACAAAGTCAATGGTTAGAATTGGGTTTTAAACCGAGAAAGAAACTACTTACCCCTATCCAGGTTAAAATGATCATAGATGTTTTTGGTGAGCCTTGAACAATGGACGCCTTGCATTATTTCATTGTTGTAAGAATTCTCCTCGGTTTTCTGGACATTGCAAATTCAATGTTTTACTAGACACACAACCACCTATCAATCACAATCGATCTGGTAAAAAGGTATTGGAAAATCTGGCAATTTTTAAAATCATATATCTATGGCAATTTGGCAATGGTATATATATATCCATTGCCAATTGCCAAACAGTGATTTTACCCATTTTGAGAACAATTCATTTCACTGCTTTGGTCAAATTTGATGCTATGTGTAAATTAGTTGAAACTACAAATTCAATACGTCATGAGCCCAACTTTAAACACTGCTTTGGACCAAGTTAAAATGGCAAGAGTTCAAGTTTTTCCTCGATCTGTGAGAAAACAAATCAATCTTTTCGAGGATGACATTTCCGCTGAAATCACTTTTAACGGGTACAACGATCAAATTAAATACCAGCAACACCTAGAGTCCTTGTATATTGCCTGCAAACACGAAATTGGACATGAAGTCAATCTGCGACTAAACCAGCTAGATGAACTAAAGCGCCAATTTGATTTGGCCAAATATGAAGTCAGGGAGTTCCGACAATGGTATTTCCCCAAAAACGATATAGACACATTATTTCTTCGAGTGGAGTTTGTGAAATCACCACGAATCGAACACATCCATGCTGATGGTATAAAAAAAAATCCTCAGCTATTTCCAGGTTCAACTACGACATCTCGAATTACTTGAGCAGCTATTTCAGCATCGAATCTCACACATAGAGCGATTTTTCACTACTTACAAGTCAACTTCGCCTATCTCCTTACCTACCCCTCAAGAGCTTCGAGAACAAGAAACAGGTCAACTAAATCTATTTCCCACTGGCAGTCCTAATACATTGCTTCGATGGCAAAAAGAAAAAGTTGACTTTGTAGAATTGTTTGTATCTGTCTATGAAAGCAATTCAGTAAAGACAATCAGTGGTCAAAAACTATCCAAAAAGGATTTCTTTGAAGCATTAAAGTGGTTTTTTAACATTAAAATTGGTCATTTACATGGCACCCTTAATGCGGCAAAATCCCGGAAAATCGAAAAAGGCAGTCCTTATTTGAATGAATTGGTTCGGACTTTTTCAGAGTACTCTGAGCGTGGACTCTGAAAAAATCTTATTCAACTTGAATTCAACTACAATAAGGAAATTTTGTTAAGTCGGTAGCCTTGCACTCGAAAACAAATCGATGTGCGTATGTGTCAACCGAACGAAATCAAATCAGATGACAAGAAAATTCTAGAGCTCCAGGAAAAACTAAATCAGCTGGAGAAGCGCCTGAATCAATTGATTGCAAAGGTCACAACTGAGATTAAAGATGAAGACCGATATCTGGACGTAGCCAGTGCTTGTCGCATTTTGGAGTGTGGCAAGACATTGATTTACGAACTCATGAATTCTGGTGAATTAGCCTACACCCAAGTAGGCCGCCAAAGGCGGATCCTACTATCTGATATCCGCAAGTATGGTAAGAAGAACTACAACCCTACAAAACCATCCATTTTTTGAATTTTTAAATTAATCAAACACCATGTCATTAACAAAAGAAGCAGTTCTAAACGCAACCAATAAAGGCCTAGATGTATTTAAACACTATTTAGGCAGTAGATTTACGAAAGTTGGCAAATCCTTTCGTAGCCCTTTCTACAAAGACAATAGAGCTTCATGTTATGTTTATTTTGACAACAAGTCCGGGATCTATAAATTCAAAGATTTCGGCGATTCGGAGTACAGTGGTGATTGTTTCTTCATGGTGGGCAAAATCTTTGCTTTGGGCTGTGAAGATCGCACTGAATTTATACGGATTTTGGAGATCATCGATGGAGAACTTTACTTGAATCTATCAGAGAATCAGCAAAAAGTTGACAAGCTCATCACAGAGAACAAGGGTGCTATTATAAGAGCCAACAAAACGCCCTCTATTCATGATGGATTTGAAACGGCAAAAGCAAAGATGCCAATTAAGACCAAAGAGTTCAGTGAGTCAGAATTAGAGTTTTGGCAACAGTATGGCATCAACAACCAAATGCTCCAAAGATTCAATGTTATCTCAATTCACACATTTCATGGAACTACCAAAGAAGGTAAAGACTACTTGCTACTATTCAGTTCGCATGAACCCATCTTTGGTTACCAAGGCAGAAGGCATACCAAACTTTACATGCCCAATTCAAAACTTCGTTTTCTTTATGCTGGTGAGATCACAGAGAACTATGTTTTCGGAATTGAGCAACTACCAGTTCGAGGAGACATCCTCTTCATTACTGGAGGAGAAAAAGATGTATTGAGCTTGGTGGCCCATGGTTTTAATGCAATTTGCTTGAATAGCGAAACTGCTCACATCCCCAAAAATCTGCTTAGGGGTTTGAGCTACCGTTTCAAACACATAACCCTACTATACGATGTAGATGAAACGGGATTGAAATCAATGGACAAACTCACGAGTGATCTCAAAAACTATTCGCTTAAAAGCCTGAAGCTCCCATTAACAGGGGACAAATCACAAAAAGACATCTCCGATTTCTTTAAGCTGGGTCATACCGCCGATGATTTGATGATGCTGTTCGTGGAAATGCTCGATCAAATCTATGAAGACACCCTGTCAGTCATGCGTAGCTGTGAAATTGATTTTGATAAACCGCCAAAGGCACCGGAACCGGTGATTACAATAAACGATGTTACAATAGGCTCCCCAGGAAATCTGCTTTGCGTATCAGGATCAGAGGGAAGCGGAAAAACAAACTACCTGGGTGGAATCTTATCTGGAGCCATCAAGCCCGAAGGAATTAATATTGACACACTAGGAACAGCTGTTCAGGAGAACATAGGCCAAAAGGCCGTTCTGCTGTATGATACTGAGCAGTCAGAGTATCAGTTGTATAAAAATCTTACTTACATCATGAAACGATCAACCCTTGAAAAACCTCCTGCTTGGTTTAAGGCTTTTTGTCTAGTTGGTATTTCTCGGAATGAACGGATGAATCTCATTTTAGAATCAATGGATCGGTTTTATTACGAATATGGTGGGATTCATCTGATGGTGATTGATGGGATTGCCGATTTATTGGGTGGTGTAAATGATGAAGAAAGCTCCGTCAAGCTTATCGAAGAGCTGTTTCGTCTAGCGGCCATCTATAACACTTGTATTGTTTGTGTACTTCACATGGCTCCTTCAGGAATGAAGCTCCGCGGGCACCTTGGCTCAGAGGTACAACGGAAAGCAGCAGGTATTGTCTTGATCGAAAAGGACGATAATAACCGTTGCAGTGTTGTAAAAGCACTTAAAGTTCGTGATGGTTCGCCTCTGGATGTTCCCATAATCCAATTTGGATGGGATAATCAAGAAGGCCGACACGTATTCATGGGTGAAAAGAGCAAAGAGGACTCTGAAACAAGAAAAAAAAATGACCTCACTGAAGTGGCCCGTGAGATTTTCAGTATTAAGTCATCAATGACTATGGTCGAACTCACCCAATGCATTATGGAAGCCATGGATGTAAAGGATAGAATGGCGCGTAACTACATCAAATACATGAAAGACACCTGCATCATTGAGAAAAGTGCCATAAATGGTGCTGAATTAACCTTGGTAGAGCTGCCTTTTTAAAGATATTTCACTGATTTTCCAGTGAAAATGCCGGTTTCTCCCCCCATTTTCCGGTAAAAGTCCCACGGTTTTACTGTGGGACTTTTAATTTTACCGTGGTTTAACTGAAATACCACATAATTTAACTTGAATTGGCAGAAAAGTTACCGCAACACAGACAAAACACTGTACATAAACACTTCGATGCTCCTAGTTGACTCTGACTCTGTTGGAGCATATTAAAAACACAATATTCACAACTTCTCAAAGTCCAGTTTATATCTAAAATTTACTTTTGCCTGTATAACTCTATTTTTTGCCGAAAAACCGGGGTGAAGTTTCAGATTTTTCCATTGACAACAACATAAAAGCATCGAGCCGTTTCAGTTGACGGTTAGTGATTTGCTTTCACTATATTTTTTGAAAATCGATGCCACCTAGTTTTTGTCCGTTTATTATTTCTTCAATAACAATTTGTTTCCAAACAATTCCCAATTGTGTTTCAAAATTGTTTTCTGCTCCAATTCTTCCAGAATAAATTCCAGCAAACAGTCTTATCCTGCCTAAAATGTCTTTACTGGTCACTTCTTTGTCGTTTAAACGATGAAAACCATTTCGTTGCATTATCACAGGAGAACCAGACATACCTGAGCGAGTAGCAGTATCAACTAAAAACTTGGGAAGATTATCCAAATCCAAAATCGGTTCTGTTGAAATAGTTCCTCTCTTCCATATTGGCAATTCTTTACCTCCAGTTAAGTCAAATGGATATCCCAAAATAAACACATCATCAGATACCTCAATTTCGAAGTCATTGTCAAATTCATATTCATTTATAGGAAAAATTCTAACAAGTGGCGGAATTTCACATCGATTTGCGAATGGAATAGCAATTACATCAACATTATAGTCATGAGTTGGATGAACAAACCATTTTGGTTTTTCATAATTGTCGTCATCATATAAATCAATTGTAAAACAATCCGTAAAGAAATATTTCGGGTTACTTGGGTTTACAATTCTTGCTTTTGTTCTTATTTTAGTTGGAAACGCTGCACTGAATTTCAATTTACCCTGACCTGGATACCAATCATCGTAAAAAGGCCCAACATGGCTAATTACAGGGCAGGTCTCAAGCCCTTTTTCAGTAAGCAAATAACTGTACAGGGTATCACCTAGTCTACTATGCCTTACAACCCATTGCCATTTGCCGTTTTGGTGGTTCACAAAAGCTTGGGTTTCAGCAGAGTACTTTTCCAAAGTCATCGCTTTAATCAACCACTTCTTTTCAATAATATCATATTTTGAGTAATTGAAACCACCATTTTTAAAACCCGTATTATAAATAACAGAAGATGTAGAGAAAATATGTAAAATGCTATCGTTTACAGACGTTAGAATTGATGATTGAGAAGAACTTCCATTGCTTCCTAATGTAAAGTTTGTGCAGACATCACTATTATTAGAATCATACATTCGACAGCAATCCGAATAGAATAAAAGATTTCCCGAGCTATCATTGAAAACACCTGATCCTTCTCCAGCAACTCCATTCAATCCAGTTTTAACATTCAATTGATTGTCCTTTGTAAAAAAAATCTTCAGGCCTTCCCCAAAATACCATGACCTTGTCCTATCTATTTGGCAAAAAATAGAGATTGGCAAAATGAAAATCAATATTACAATCGACTTAATGTTCATGATTATACAAAAAGGTATCCGTTAGATTGATTTTTTTTAAACTTGTTGTTTGAATGGGAAAATGAGACAAATCACCCCCAATTCGTGGGATAGAAATTACCCATAAATCAGAGGTGAATAAAAGATACTAAATGAGTCCTTGAACAGCAGACATTTGTTGTTTCAAATCACAACAACAAGGTTGGGTCAAATTACAGCAATGAAATTGGTTCATCTATTGCGTTGTAAACAATATCAATTTGAATGACGGTTATTGTAACACGATTTTATAGGTATTCATTCCCCGTGCCGTTGTCAACCTAGCCAAATAAATCCCCTTGTTGTTAAAATTCAAATCTATTGTGAATTCTTCACTGTTTGGACACATACTTAATACCTTAATACCAGCACTTGTATATACTTCACATTTCAATACACTTTCAGTACTCCTAATAAGACAAATTCCTGTTGTTGGGTTTGGAATAACCTTAGCTCCAATACCATTATTGAAAGGAACTCTTTCATTCGTTTTTAGAATTTGATAAAATTCAGAATTCCCTGTTCCACCTTTGTAACGATTATTCCATTCTGGCAACCATTCTGTTGATATGCTATCGTTATTTAATGTCTGAGCTAGACCAACAAGGCAGGTATCTAAACTAATTTGCCAATAAGGAATTAACGAATCAAGATAGGCCTGTTCTTTTTCAATCAAACATCTCCATGCTTCAAGACTTACTACATCAGAGGGCCTATTGAATGTGGGAAGAACTTGACTTAAATAACTTATTGCAGCAGGTCTATTATTGAAAACTCTATGAATTAGTGCAAAATCGCGGTGAACTTCAAATCTAAACAATTGCCATAGTCGTTGATTGGGTCCATCCGCTTGGTCAATCAGATTTTGCTGTAAGTCTATCATCCCAATATAAACAGAAGTTTGTATTGCGTTTCTAGATGAAGCAGGTATCGTAGAATCAACAAACACATCCAAATATGCCGATTGGATAGTACTATAAACCTCAATCATTTCTCCTCCAATATTATCAGGTAATGGTGTATTAAACAACAGTTTAGATTTGGCAATAATTGAGTTATAATCCCTGGGATTATTCTCTAATTCAAATTTCAAAGAATCCGCCCTTAGTTTGATTAAACTACCATTATACCCACCGGCAGTGGCCCTAGAAACCAAAACTGAATCTATAGGCCACCAATCATAATTTATCACTTTTCCGTTACACGCGTTATCTCTACTCGCTATGTGATTTCCATTAAATGCTGGATTATAGTTAATATCGTAATTAGCACCAAATACAGCGGCATTTACAAAGTTGATGTTCATTGAATTTGAAGAAGACAGTGTGTTCATGCCACCCATTCCACCTATTGCCCATTCATTCATAGTTGCATTCACTGCCAAACTATTTTTTCCAGAAGCACGAGACGAAGTAAATAACGGATGCGTATAGTGCAAATCAGCTTCCATGAAGAAACTGTTGGAATTATCCTGGTGACCCATGATATAATTTGATCCTTTGTCAAGGTAAACAAATACTCCATTTCTTCCTATTAAGAATTTCTTATCTGTGCCACTCGAATTCCAATAAAATCGATTCCACGCATTATTATTGGCATTAAATAGACTATTTTGAAACATCGTAATTTGATTGATGTTATTGCTAAAATAACTGCATCGAGCAATGAGATAACTTTGATTTAACACCGCACCATTTTTAGCGGATGAAATTGTACAATTTGTAAAGAAATTCCTACTATTGCCATGATTCCAAAAATTCGTAACGGTTTCTCCACTACCCAAAGGATAACCACAGTTAGGGTCATTATTAAAGTAGTCTAAGTGAATGTTGATATTTTGAAATATACTATTACCCTGAGTCCCAATTCCACCTATGCCATTTCTTAACTGTTTGTATCCTCGATTACCAATATTTCCGTTTCGATATTGAATCTTACCGCCATAATTTGTTATTGCACTCAGGCAGTTAATCAAATCTACATTATTAAGCATTAATGGCTCATGCACTCCCAAAAGGTCGCGCTGTACAATTCCTTCGCTACAATCGTAAATGGCAATATTTGAAAATTGGTTTTTTACTCCCATTACATGAATACCTCGAGAACATGGTTGATAATTCCATAACGGATTATTAGATTTATCCATAAATCCATGGACTTCAATGGAATCAATACTCGTGTTTCGAGATTCACACATCAAATAGGCTAATGGTCCAAGATCCACCCTAGCTTTCTTAATTTTAAACTGCACCAAATTCCAACTAGTATTAAAGCCTCCATTCCCTATGATTTTTAGTGTCAATTGTCCGCTGTTTGCGTTTTCAAGCAAAACAGAACTATTGGTATTTGATATTAGTTTTGCCGTATTGTTGTTTGTTTTACTATTCCAATTGTTCTCCCAAATAATGTAACCCTTTCCGTTGGGACCTCCTTCTATTTTGAAAATTGCATTTGATCCTATCTCAAGAATTCCTTTGATATGTAAAACGGCATTAGGACCATCTAAAATTATTCTAGCGCCCTTTTCAAATTTTAACTTACCTCCCACATCTACTAATAGCTTACCATTATTGTTTATCACTATCTGACCGCTTCTTTTTAAAACTAGTTCACTGCCCTGCGTGACTACCATTTGTGATATAAAATCTTCTTTTGAAGCTGACAAAAGCTCAACCTTTCCGAGAGAATCAATTACCACACTACTTCCACAAATATTTAAATCTTGTTTTATTTTTAGTGTCCCTTTATTATGTACTTTCAAATCATGTAATAAATAATTGGGAATTCTAATATCATAATTTTTATAATGCTCCAAATATGGAAAGATGGAATCCGTTTCATTTTCCAAGATTTTCTTTGGCAAATACATGGTTTTATTACGATACAATAATCCATCAATTGTATCTGATTGATGGTGGTGTAATTCCTCCAATATACTTCTATTCATGGAAGTAAAGGGCATATCAGGATAACTAACACATGGACAATTGTACTCAGGTAAATCAGTGGTACGGAAGCGACTCTCCCCCCATTTATTGTTCAAATCTGCCATTTTAAACAAATTATACAACAACATATAATCAAGGCCCGCTTGTTGGTATGCATAAGTTGTTGACTCGCCTTTATTAAAAGCACTAGAAAAAATATTTGTTTTATTAAATGGTGACGGTGACTGATATGGTCTTATTAATTTTTGAGTCACACTCGTATCTCCAGCATGGAATATTCCCTCGCATTGGGCTTTATCTAATGTTGATGAATAAAATTGTCGACTTTTTATTGGGTTACCTCCATGCAACATGCAATAAAAAAGTTCAGAAAATTCATACCCCATGTCATCACACCAATCAGAAAATTCAGTATGTGTCCAAGTTCTACTTGCAAGTGCTAAATTGTGTTGAAGATTCGCCTGAAATTTACCAACTACTAACATCTTTAGAGTTCGGCTAGTTCTATAAGCATTCCAAAGA
>JAIYBO010000190.1 GCA_027488495.1 Bacteroidota bacterium
CCACCCACCAAATCTTCAAACGAGAAGTTCTGTTCGTTGATGTTGTTGGTTTGACTCAAGAACGACAATCTGCGATTGCCTTTGAATGAATTGATGGTGATGCCACCTTTGTATTTATTGATATCGCTTTCGCTGCTGGTTTCGATTGCCCGACCGTAACCGGCAAAGCCCCGACCAAACAATCCGTTTCTGAACTGCGATTTGGTCACGATGTTCATGGTTTTTACGGTGTTGCCATCGTCGATCCCGGAAAACAGACTCTGTTCGCTCTTGCTGTCATAAATTTGGATTTTATTCACCACGTCTGCAGGCAAATTCTTCAGTGCCGCATTGGGATCATCGCCAAAAAAAGGTTTGCCATCAACCAGCACCTTCTTTACTTGCTCGCCTTGCGCTTGTACCTGGCCGTTAGAAGAAGTCACACCGGGCATTTTTGACACCAAGTCTTCTGCCGTTGCATCGGGATTCACTTTGAAGCTGCCGGCGTTCATCTCGGTGGTATCGCCTTTTACGGTAACCGCTTGCACTTTAATGATCGCGGCTTCCATGGGAATGATTTCGTTTACCAAGGTCAAGGTTGGCAGCGTAATCTCGAAGGAATTGGTTTCAGAAAGCTTAGAGAAATTGACATAATCATGCAGGTTGATCCAACGCTGCGCTTTTGTGCCGTTACTATGCGTAGCAACGATCAAGAAGGTGAGGGCTTTGCTCTTTGGGTTGCTCATTGCAGCGCGCAAAAACATGAAATCTTGTGGATTTTGTGGGTTCCCAAACTGAAAAAGTGGGATACGAAGACGATACTTTCCCAAAGAATCGGTTCGCGTAAACATATGATTTAGCGCGAATGTATCGCCCTCCTGCGCTCTGTGTTTGATGGGTCGGAAAGCTTGTTCGTCTTCGCTGCTAATTCTACCAGTGGGTAAAATTCCTATGATTTTCCCGATCGATGCGGTATCGTTGGGAATCCAAAGCGAGATAATTGCACCTGCGGCGCCTGCGGTATTGAGATTTTTGTCATCGAATTGCAGCTGCATACACTGTCCACTCGCCGTAATTCTAATGCCCCCGCGGTTGTTAGTTCTGGGACCGCCATCATTTCCACGCATGGGGCCGTCTCCACCGCGCATGGGTTCAAATTGCTGTGCTTGAATTGCGGTAAAAAAGCAAAGAACTGCGCTGAAAAGTAGGAAAGGGCGATAAAATGAATGTGAGGATGGCATAAAATGCAAATATCGTTCGATGGATTGATTGTTGGGGTAGCCTTTAGACGAAAGTGGTTTGATTTTGGCCCGAATCGATGAATTTCAGGGTTATTATAAAAAATACAATGTACAGACGTTGTTTGTGGCGAAACGTTTAATTTTACCTCATGTTTTTTGTGCTTTCAAAAGTCACGTCATTTTTACTGAAACCCATTACTTGGATCGTTTTACTGTTGGTTTTGAGTTTGCTGCCGCGGTTTGTGACAAAGCGACGGAAATTTGTGATCGCTGCGTTGGCGATATTTTACCTCACAGGTCATTCCGTGCTCATGAATGAGTTGTGTTTGTTGTGGGAGCCTCAGCCGTATTCAGACAGTTCAGATAGGCAGGTGTTGACCCAATTCCCCAATTCAAACGTATGTGTGATTTTGGGCGGGTATTCAGGGTTCGACCATGACAGAAATCGGGTGGGATTGAGTGAAGCATGTGAACGATTGGTATATCCATTGCAAAACATCTTGAATCACAAAATTGATACTGTCATACTCTCAGGCGGATCGGCATCGGTGATTTCGAAAAAATATTATGAAAGTACCCACATCAAACAACTTTTGGGCAATTACGGCGTAAATCCCAATCGCATTTTTATTGATGCTAAATCGCGCAATACTTTTGAAAATGCCGTGGAGACGAAGAAGATTTTGGACTCATTGAAGATATCTGCGCCGGTAATATTGGTGACTTCGGCCTTTCACATGCGAAGGTCTGTGGCCTGTTATCAGAAAGCAGGGGTTAACTTCATTCCTTACCCAGTTCATTACTTGGGCAATGCCACGCGAGATTACAATTTGGAAGCTTGGTTGCTGCCTTCAACCCATGCTATGCAAACGTTTCAAACCTTATTCCGCGAAGTGGTGGGGTTGATTTCCTATAAAATGACAGGCAAAATTTAATCGGGTTATTTTACCCGAAGCAATCTACCAACACCGATGTTGTTGCTTCTCAAACCATTCATTCGCTTCAATTGATCCACAGTTAATCCGTAGGCCTTGGCAATGGAATAGAGGGTTTCACCATTTCTCACCTTGTGATACACGGGTTTAGCAGGGGTTGACCTGGGCTTGTTGTTGACCACCGATGGTTCAGGGTTTGGTTTGCCGCCGTTGGAGGGATAAATGTTTGGGATGGGGTTCTTTCCTTTGTTCGATGAACTGTCTGATACAATGCCTCTCTGGTCTTGGGTTTCGGCATCCGCACTGTCTTTCATCTCCAAACTTTGAATGGGGTCTGACTTGGTGGCAATGGACAGTTTTCCAACTTTTAAACGGGTGCCAGCAGCGATGTTATAACTCCTGAGGTGATTCCATTCTTTCAACTGTGCCACGGTGATGCCATATCGCAGCGCAATTCTGTAGGCGGTTTCGCCTCTTCTCACCACGTGATATCGCCAAACTTCAGAAACTACGATGTTTTTGCTCAGGGTATCGCGCGTACGAAAAGCCAAACGCTTGCTGGTATCCTCGGCGATAATGAATTGTCGGTACCCATTGTTGTAACGCAGCACGGTATTCCTAAATGCATCTGCATACAATTGCCCTTTCAAATCGGTGCCTTGCTCGTTCAGATGAAGTCCATCTGGCAAAAACAATGCATAATCGAGCCAATATTGGGCAGAGTATTTCCCCCCTGAAACCCGATACCAATCATAATACGCTATGCGTTCTGTTTTACACAGTGCGATGATGGCCTGTTGGTATTTTTCGAAAGTTTGCAATGTTCTGCCACCGCGAACACAATCTTGTGGGATCACAACCATGATTTTTGATGCGGGCATGGCATCGCGAATAATTTTAATGCTCTGTTTAAGAGGTTCTAAATAGGCGGCTTCGGTTTCATTGCCCCTATAGTTTTCGTGCTGTCCAAAATCCAAAATCACCAAATCTGGGGAGATGAGGGGGAGTTGTTGTTTGAACAATTCCAAACGATTGAATTCATTGTAACCACAGCCCCTCATCCCAACACTGTGAAAGTTGAGTGAGCGTGAGTTGTTTATCGAAATACCGTGCAAGGAAAATGATTTCTGCGCGGATATGACTTGCTTGAATTGAATGGTTATGCTTCTTGTTCCCAATGGAATGGGCATTTCCAAAAAGGGGGTATTTCTGTACGATATGGAAGCCGGAAATTCCCGTTTGCTCAATATGGTGGGTGACCCATTTGCCTTTTTATCGCCCAAACAAGATACTACCACATCGAAATTCTGCTCGCTTCGCTCACAGAACATTTTGAATTGATCCACTTTGTTTTGGTTTTCGGTAGGGATCAAAACAGTGATTGTGGATTTCCAGTCTGCGGTTTTTGCAGAGTAGCCTGTAATACCCACGGGCATCAATCGATTGTTTTCGATGGGCGTGGCATATGTCCACAAGCCGGTAGAACTGCTCTTGATCCCATTGTCTAACGCATTGTTATTCAATGCCCCTGGGAAAAACAATCCCAAACCTGTTTGGATTTCTGCATTTCCAATTTGAGAGCCTTGGTGAAAAAGTTGTTTTCTGAGTGGGTTCGATAGGGAGCTAACCTGCTCATCACCAATATGCAAGATGTTGATATCTGAATTATTCGGCTGGCCAATCACATCCAAAATACTCCCCATCAAGGAGGCTTGTTGCGATTGGAAATGGTTCGCGGTGGTATCTAAAAACGGTAAACTTTTGGGATAGTTGGGTAGGGGTTTTGATTGTGAAAACACATCAATACACCAAATTGCCATTAGGCCAAGGG
>JAIYBO010000116.1 GCA_027488495.1 Bacteroidota bacterium
CAATTGCCCGGCACCTTAAACCATTCCATCGTTTCAGGATACTTCACCCGTGGCAAAAAAACCTGGGACCGCTGGCAAAAAACCAAATCCACTTAACCTATGCCAAATACAGACAAAAAAATTGCTGTTATCGGACTGGGGTATGTAGGCTTGCCTCTGGCTTTCGAATTTTCTAAAAAATACGATACAATAGGATTTGATATCAATCCAGAGAGAATCAGAGAACTCAACGCTGGAATTGATATTACTCGAGAAATTGACCCTTCTCAATTCAATACCCAAAATTCTTTAAAGTTAACCAACAACCCACATCAAATAAGCGATTGTAACATTTTCATAGTAACCGTTCCAACACCCGTAAATCAAAACAAACTCCCCGACCTATCATACGTATTAGCAGCCACAAAAATGATTGGCAACCTAATCAAACCAGGAGATATTGTCATCTATGAATCAACCGTTTATCCTGGATGCACAGAAAATGATTGCGTACCCTTGCTCGAAACCTCCTCTAGATTAAAATACAATACAGACTTCTTTTGTGGTTACTCACCCGAAAGAATTAATCCGGGCGACAGAATCAATACTTTAACCAAAATAAAAAAAGTAACTTCTGGCTCTACCCCCGAAATAGCTGAATATATCGACCAATTATATGCATCAATAATAACTGCCGGTACCTTTAAAGCCAAAAGCATTAAAGTTGCCGAAGCCTCAAAAGCCATTGAAAATGCCCAAAGAGATGTCAATATCTCCTTTGTGAATGAACTCGCCCTCATTTTTGATTTAATGGACATAGACACTTCTGATGTTTTGGAAGCCGCGCAAACAAAGTGGAATTTCCTGCCATTCAAACCAGGACTTGTGGGAGGGCATTGCATAGGCGTTGACCCCTATTATCTTGCCTATCAAGCCGAAAAACTGGGGCACACACCACAGGTGATTTTGAGTGGTAGAGAGGTGAACGACAAAATGGCAATTTTTGTAGTTCACAAATTGATGAAATTGATGATATCAAAAAATCTCATTATCCAAGGCGCAAATATTTTGATTTTAGGTTTAACGTTCAAGGAAAACTGCACCGATATTAGAAATTCTAAAGTAATCGAGGTATATCAAGAACTCACAGCGCTTGGAATGAACGTAGACGTCTTTGATCCAAATGCCAATCCAGAGCAAGTCCACAAACTTCACAACATAAACCCCGTTCATGAGTTAAAAACATACGATGCCATTTTACTGACCGTTGCTCATGACCAGTTCTTGCAATTAGACTTCAACGCATTGAAATCAAGTCCCAGCAGCGTCATATTTGACCTCAAATCCGCATTGCCCCGAGAATGGGTTGATGCCCGCTTGTGAAAACAACATCCATTCACTCATCACCATACCCGCCAACCAATTTGCCCACATCCCAGATTATCCGCTTCTAGGATGGAATTTCAGCAGTGTATCGGCCAAATAGTTCCTATCCAAATGGGTGTAAATCTCTGTAGTGGTGATACTCTCATGCCCCAGCATTTCCTGAACCGCGCGTAAATCCGCCCCTGCTTCCACCAAATGGGTCGCAAAACTATGTCTGAACGTGTGAGGCGAAATGTTCTTCCGCACCCCCGCCTTCATCGCCAAGGCCTTAATGATTAGAAATACCGACTGCCTACTCACAGGACCTCCCCGTTTACTCAAAAACACAATATCCCTTGCGCTGGGCTGAATGTTCAAGTGAACCCTCACCTGATCCACGTACAATCGAATGTGTTTTAATGCCCGACCGCCCACAGGCACCAAGCGCTCCTTATTCCCCTTTCCAACCACCTGAACAAATCCCTCCGTGGCATGAACTTGCGTCATCCTCAAACCCACCAACTCGCTCACCCGCAATCCACAACTATACAAGGTCTCCAGCATCGCCACATTGCGCTCGCCTTCTGCCGTACTTCGATCTACCGCGGCAATCATGGCATCGATTTCCTCTTCGCTCAATACCACAGGCAATTTCCTGCCCGTTTTCGGAGGCTCCAGAAAATCAGCAGGACTCTCTGCCAAGCTGTCTTCCATCACCAAAAACTTATAAAAGGAACGAACGCCACTGATGATTCTGGCCTGAGACGTAGCCTGAAACCCCAAATCCGATACCCACTCAGGAAATTTCTGAATGCGCTGCTGGTCCATATCCAACGGACCGCTCCACCCCTGGGAAACACTCCACAACTCAAATTTATCCAAATCGGCCATGTAGGCTTCCACGCTGTTCAACGACAGTGAACGCTCCAACTGCAAATACTGCTTGAATCGTTGTTTGGCTCCTATCCAAGCGGGGGTTGTCATTTCAAAACGCCTATTTACCCGGCCTCAAACTATTTGAGCGCCACTTTTTCCACTTGCACCACTTCTTTGGTATCCGCATTGTACACCCAAACCACCACATCACAATTGGCCGCATTCCACTTGGCCTTGGGTACCACATAAAAATGTTTTTCTCTCACGTAACCTGCCGAAACCGCAGCCGTATTGACATCACTGCCCAATGTTGAGCCCACCACTCCACGCAACGCATGCTCATGTTCGTAATCATCCACCATACCACCTGGTGCATCTTGATCCGATTGCTTGCTTTTTACCCCATTTTCGGTGATGGCAACCACCCACTTGTAATTGCCCGTTAACGCCGTATTGGCAACCGCTTTGATTTCCACCCTCGCCTTGCCATCCGCCGCTTTCCAGGTGCTATTCAAGGTAATATTGATGGGCGATGTTTTTGCCAACTGTGCAGTTACAGCCACACCCCAATCACTGGTATTCAACAACTTACTCCCATTGTACGACACCTGATCCACCGCTCCCAATGGCAAGGAAGTGATCCCCCCCATGGCAGTGGCAATTTGATCTGCCTCTATGGTACTCATGGTGTCGTAACCCGCCCATGGAAATGTCAAACTCATGGGTGTCTTGGGATACAAAGCAACCACCTCTACCCGACCCGAATTGCTCGAAGCCAAATTTTTGGCCAACACGGCCGCTTTTGGACAGTTGTTGCACCGAACTCCTGTAACATCAAACAACAAAACTTTTTTCACTGATGCCGATGGAACACTGCCTACGTAAAATGTATCCAATAAAGGCTTTTCTTCTTCTGTCATGATTACCGGCGGCAATTCCTCGCTACACGCTACAAATCCCAACATGCCCGTAAACAATAAACCCAAAGAGAACACCCAACCGTGAGAAAAATTCAATCGCATTCCAC
>JAIYBO010000232.1 GCA_027488495.1 Bacteroidota bacterium
ATATTGCCTTCACCACGGAGCATCAGCTTTTTGATAAATTCTATCGCCCCAAGGGCCGACAACGGTATTCGTCTCAAACCTCACTCACGCTGAGAGAGCTCAAAAACCTAAAGCCGGGCGACTATGTTACTCACATGGATCATGGGATTGGGAAATTTGCGGGTCTTGAAAAAATGGACGTACAGGGGGTAAAGCAGGAGGTGGTGAGAATTGTTTACAAAGACAACGACCTACTTTATGTGTCGGTAAATAGCCTGCACAAAATCAGTAAATACACAGGAAAGGATGGTACACCCCCAAGCATGCACAAATTGGGGAGTCCACAATGGGATAAGCAAAAGAAGGCCACCAAGAAAAAGGTAAAGGACATCGCCAGGGAACTCATCGCTTTGTATGCCAAGCGGAAAGCGCAGCAAGGGTTTGCTTTTGGGCCGGACAACTATATGCAAATGGAGTTGGAAGCCAGTTTCTTTTATGAGGATACGCCGGATCAGGCCAAGGCGGTGGAAGACACAAAGCGCGATATGGAATCGCCCCAGCCCATGGACCGATTGGTGTGTGGCGATGTGGGTTTCGGTAAAACGGAAGTGGCCATGCGCGCCGCGTTTAAAGCCGTTTGTGATAGCAAGCAAGTGGCGGTTTTGGTGCCAACAACCATACTGGCTCAACAACATTATCGGTCTTTTGCCAAGCGCTTTGCGGGTTTTCCGATTACCGTAGATTATATCAATCGATTTAAATCGGCCAAAGAGCAAAAAGCCACCTTAGACAAAGTGAAAGCCGGGTCTGTGGATGTGTTGATTGGCACTCACCGGATATTGGGGAAAGACATAGAGTTCAAGGATTTGGGGCTCATGATCATCGACGAGGAGCAAAAGTTTGGTGTATCGGCCAAAGAAAAACTCAAAGAATTTAAGGTGAACGTAGATTCGCTCACGCTTACGGCAACGCCCATACCGCGAACATTGCACTTCAGCTTGATGGGGGCTAGGGATTTGTCGATCATCAATACGCCACCGCCCAATCGGCAGCCGGTGCATACCGAATTGCACGTTTTCAATCGCGATTTGATTGCCGAAGCCGTTCAGCATGAAATGGACAGAGGCGGACAGATCTTTTTTGTTCACAGCCGGGTGAAAGACATCCATGAAATGGCCAGGATCATCGGCGATTCGGTGCCTGGATGTAGGGTGAGTGTGGCACATGGGCAAATGGAAGGACATGAGTTGGAGGACGTTATGGTGCGGTTCATTGAGGGAGAATACGACGTGTTGGTGGCTACTACCATCATTGAAAGCGGTTTGGATATTCCCAATGCCAATACCATCATCATCAACAATGCCCACATGTTTGGTTTGAGCGATTTGCACCAGATGCGGGGTAGGGTGGGTAGGAGCAATACCAAGGCATTTTGCTATTTGCTGTCGCCCCCAATTTCTGTTTTGAGCGAAGATGCACGGAAACGATTGCGCACTTTGGAAGAATACAGTGAGTTGGGCAGTGGTTTTCAAGTGGCGATGCGGGATTTGGATATTCGCGGCGCGGGGAATTTGCTCGGTGGTGAGCAATCCGGATTTATCAGTGAAATGGGCTTTGATATGTATCATAAGATTCTGGACGAAGCCGTGAGAGAGCTCAAAAACGAAGAGTTTGATGCGTTGTTCGATCAACCAGAAGACATCAGCAGCAGAGACTGTCAGGTAGATACGCAATTTGAAATGTTGATCCCATCGGATTATGTGACGCAAACGGCGGAACGACTGGCGCTTTACAGTGAACTTTCAAGCATCAATACGGAGTTGGAATTGCAGCGTTTTGCGGGCAACTTGAAAGACCGGTTTGGTAAATTGCCATCAACGGTTGTGGCATTGTTGGATACTGTTCGATTGAAATGGGCCGGAAAGCAATTGGGCATGGAAAAAATATCATTGGGCAATGGCGGGATGCGCTGCTATTTTCCGGGCGATCCCAACGCTGCAGTGTATCACAGTGATAGTTTTGTTGCGATTATGGGCTTTGTGGCGAGCAATCCCAATAAATTCAGTGTGAAACAAACCGATAAGGCCTTGATTGTGAGTGTGAAAGGGTTGGAGACGGTGTTTGAGGCACTGCATGTTCTTGGGGAATGGGATACCCACCGCACGGCCGTATAATTATTTTTAATATGAACCGCACAAAAAGTCTTGTCAAATTGTTATTGGTTGGAATCGTCTTTGTTGGTCCGTCGATAGACGCTGTATCGCAGGGACTCACTCAATCTGCCAATACTTCTCAATTCATGAGTATAATTACAACTGATCCTAAAGTGAATTCTTCAGATTCTATCGAACAGAAACCCACGCCCCCATCGAAGAGCAATGTTTTGGCATCTCGTGTGGTGGTAGAGGGGAAATATGCGTTTAACGAGGCGTTGAAATATCACCCCTTGAAATCGGATTATATGGGTACACCCTTGAAAAATGGGCGCTATCACAATCCCGATTATCCATTTTTGCTGTCGTTCAAAGATGTGCGGAAATGGAAAAAACAAACCAATCCGTTTCTCGAATTTAAAAAAACGGATACGTTTCAATTGCCCATCGCTTCGGATTTGGGTTGGATGAACAATGATTCCATTGATGGCGTTGCGTGGTTGGGTCATGCTACATTCTTTATTAGAATTGGGGGGATCACCTTGATAACGGATCCTGTATTTGGCAATGCCTCTCGCGTGTTGAAGCGATATTCCAAACTTCCTGTAAAGCCAGAGAATTTGCCGTCTATCAACTATGTGTTGTTGAGCCATGATCACCGTGATCACATGGATTATCAGAGTTTAAGAACCCTTTCTAAACTCAATCCCAAAGCACAATATTTGTGTGGGTTGTCTACATCGAAGTTGCTGAAGCGATTCAATCGCAATGGGGATATTCAAGAGGCTGGTTGGTATCAACAATATCAATTGGATGATCAAATCATTCGCATAACGTATTTGCCAACCCGCCATTGGTGCAGGCGTTGGATTACCGATACCAACAAACATTTGTGGGGTGCGTTTGTGATTGAAGTGGGCGGGAAGGTGATTTATTTTGGCGGCGATTCTGGTTATGGGAAGCACTATCTTGAAACCAAAGAGTTGTTCCCGAACATTGATTTGGCCATGCTGGGTATTGGGGCGTATCAGCCGGAATGGTTCATGGAATCCAACCATTCATCCCCAGCGAAAGCCTATCAGTCGTTCCTGGATTTGGGCGCCAAAAGTATGGTTCCGATGCATTATGGGACCTTTGATTTGAGCGATGAGCCCATTGGTGAACCCGCTGAAAAGTTGTTGCAGATAGCCACTGAAAATAAAATGACCCAGCGGGTTTTGATACCTTCACTGGGTCAGAATATTTTAGCTATGATGCCAAAGTAAATTTCTGTTATCGCCATTGGGCGATGTGTAATTGATTAGTTCATCATCGCTTCCGTCAGAGAAATATCTACTTTTGATTTCTTTTTTGTTTTGGCGACTTTGTTTTTTTTGCTGGTTTTAGGTGCAGTGGCATCGGTGCTTTCCTTGCTCATTTCAGGTGTTTCTGTAGCGGTAATGGCAGGAGTATTTTGGGCTTCCGTCAACATAGGTGATTCTTTTGAGTTTTGCGCACCATCATTCTGAGGTGTTTCCATGGCGGAAGGCGCAACAATTGGCTCAGCCATAACGCTGTCTACCGCTGTTTCATCGTAGTTCATTTTGCCTCCCAAATAGCCCAATTCACAACCGTTGTTGCTTCTTGCACCATAGGTTTTGTAGCAGCTGTCTGATTTGTCTCTCACACCATCACCATCGGTGTCTTTTCTCTGACCGATGTTGATGTTCAAACCAACTCGAATCGATTGGTAATGGCTTTTGTCGTACGCCATCAAACCTGAAACATTGTTCAAAGAAATCCATGGCTGTATGGGGCCCAAATTCATGCTCATTCCCACACCCACATTGTGCTGGGCGTTGCTGAAATCGTACAAAGTATAGCTCAAACGCAAATCTACCCATTCTCCCAATTCTTTGTGTGCGTTAATGCTGGTAAAGGATTTGTCGCCCTTTACACCATAGCCACCGCCATAAACAAATTGGAAATACGTTCTAGGAGAAAGGAAATACTCCAATCCCAAAGTGTATCTGCTGTGAAGTTTGGTTTCGTAACTCGCCAATTGGGTTGAATGATTATCAAATGCTTGTGCAAATGAATCCAAGAGCAAATCTTGAACGGTTACATTTTTCAAGTCATTGGTGATGCTGGTGTCCAATCCAGTGAAAGTCCATGGTTTGTCGGACATTTGATGTGATTCAGCGCCTACATTCCAAGTGATTTTGCCGATGTTGCTCATTGCGCCAGAAATTTGGATCTTTTTGTTGGCACGATATACAAAACCAAATCCCAAAGCATTGCCTCTGTTGCTTGACGAGGGATTGCTTAAAAATGCATCTTCAATGGCTGATTGGGCGTCGTAATTACTGTCGTTGAGGGCTTTCATCACCGACAATCCCATGAGAGAAGTTTGAGCATCAAATGCACCGCCCATCTTCATTTGATAGATGGTTGTGTTATTGGTGTCTGTTTCCAAATAGGCGTAGGCGGTTTTCAAGTTCGCATGAGCAATACCGATGATAGAGCTGTAGCTGATACCCACGTTGAGTTTGTTACTGATGGCACGGCCGTAAGAGATTTTGTTTTCGAAGTACGACATGAACTCAGTGCCCGAGAGGTCAAAATTGGCTCGTTTGCCGAAGTATTCCTGATTTCCAAACATGGCCATTCCCAAAGCATCTTTGGGGATGTTGATTTGACCGAGGGTTTGATTGGATGAGTTGAAAGTGAAATAACTGCGTTTGCTTTTGAATCCAAATTGAAACATTTCCGTGCGGTTATCGAACGATACGCCCAAGTTTACTTTGGGGTCGTTGATGATGTTTCTGATGGTGGTTGTGGCATCCGCGGCAGAATTGAAGAAAGTATTGATGTTGAAGCCAGGGTGGTAGGCCTCAAATGCGTTTCCAACGCCCAAAGTCAGTTTGTATTGTGGCAAAAAGGCTGGGTTGATATTGGCTGATTGGCTGAGGTGACGGTTGTTGAATTCAAAACCCGTTTGCGCTTTCGCGAAACCACTCAATCCCAAAGCGAGACAAATAAATAATTGTTGTTTTTTCATGATTTGGGAGATTATTGTCCAGCCAGTTTAGCACGGAAAGCAATGGCGATATCCAACTGATTGTCTGTGTGGATGTTCACCGATTGAGTGCCTTTGTTATAGGTATAGAAATGGGTAACGAAAATGAGTTTTTGGGCAAATTTTGTATCCGTGGCGATGTTAGCCAGAGTTTCTTTGTCGAGCAAGAATGTGGTCATGTTTTCTGTTCTCGTAACCACTTTTCCCGTTGCATCAGGGATACCAGAAGCAACTAAGGTAGTATTTACCAAAGAATCCAAAATGATGCCATTTGCATCGGCGAAGTAAAGGTCTAGTGCGCCTTCCAATGGGAATCCATTGGTGGTTTTGATTTTTAGTTCCAAATATTCAAATACATCCAATCCCTTCAAGGTTTCTTTGAGGTCTGCAGTATCGCGGATGCTGAAGTCTTGCGCAATGATAGACAATGGCATGTTTGCCTCAAAGCTCAAACTCATCGAACTTTTACTTGAAACAAAATCGTTGTATCCTTTGAAGCCTTCTTTGTTTAAATAGGCTTTGCCAGAGATGGCAAATTGTGTTGGTGGCAATCCCAAGGCTTCTACAATTTTGGAGTTGCTCTTGTCGATGTCGAATTTGCTATCCACTGTAGTACCCGCTTGTGCGATGGTGGGGTATCCAAAATTCATGGTTGGGGGCTGCATGTCAACCGAACCGCCTTTGTTGTCTTTGGCTATCAAGCTCAATTCCAATTGAATGGGAATTCCGAAAGAATTCTTCACAATGATGGACATTTTGGGGTTGGTTAAGGTTAATCCTTTACCAAGTTCTGCTAGCGCGTCGAATTCCACATCGTCTACATCAACGGTCCAAGTTTTTTGGCCCATGTATCCGTCTACATAATCAATGACGATGTTGGCCGGGTCTATATCCAATTTTACAAAATCGCTCGAATCGAAGTCTACCAAGTTACCAGAGGAAGTGATGCTAGGCGACACGGCCACGCGCAACATGTTGTGGGTAAGTGTATCCACTGCTCCAAGGAAGATGTTGGCATTGCTTAGGTCGAAAGTACCAGTTTTGCTGCCTTTTGGGAGGCTGATTGCGGTGGGAGAAATGGCAGAGCCACCAACGGTAGCATCTGGAAATTGAATATTTAGATTGAGGTTTTCGGCAAATTTGGATTCGGCGGTAAATGGAATTGCTGCAGCACCAAATTTCACATTTCTCAAGCGATAATCATCGGTAGGAGAGCTCAAGTTGAGCGCCAACATTTGTGTTTGAATGATTTGACTTGGGATGATGGCTCTACCTCCAGTGGTTTTCATGCCAGACCCCATGATGTCGATGGTTAAATCGTCTGTGAGGTCGATACGCACAGGAGCGCTGCTTTGCACCATGTCTACCACCAATATTTGGAATGCCAAATCGTTGCTCAATGTAACGCCCGCCATTGGAATACTATCGAATCCTTTTGCCCCTGGTAGGATGTTGGCGAAGTTCACAGTACCCAATTTGCTTCCATATTTGTTATCGAATATGACCACTTGGGCTTTGCTCAATACTGTAGGGAAGTTGTTCGTAAGGCCAAATTTCAAAAAGCCTTTAGAAAGGCGGATGTATTCATAATTGGTTGCCTTAACCACATTGTTTGTGTCGCCAGCAGGGCTGCTCAAAGCGGGGAAAATGGTGTCTTTCCCGTCGTAGTAATTGAAAACGAATTGGGTTTGTGCATCGCACAAGTCTACCAACTCTTTCAATGTTACTTTTTGGGTTTGATTGATGTTGGGTACATTGATTTCTCCCAGTTTAAAGTTAACACTCGACTTTGGTAAGGAAATATTGCTTAGGATACTATCGGCACCAATGGTAACAATAGAGTCTTTTCTCACTAGAAAACGAATCAATCCATCTGGATCGTGAACCGTGATGCTGTCTTGTTTGAGGATTTTACCAGCGGTAATTGAGATACTGGCCAATGGGGTTACAACACCCGGTTGGATTTTGAGGTTTGAGTATTTGTTCAAATCGAGGTTGGATTTCTTACAAGCAGAAAATCCCAATCCCATGAACAAAGCCCCTAAGAAGATTTTTGATTTCATATTTTTTGATTGAATATCAATGATTTGATGTGCAATTATGCCGCAAATTTAAGGATAATTGTCCGTATCGCCCCTGAAATCGGTTATGATGACGTTGCATTTTTGTGAATATGTGTTTAATATTCACTCATGGAAGAATTATTGTGTTTTTCGCAACCCGTTGGGTTCGATTGTAATATCTCTGTTGCGATACAAAGTTCCTACGGCTTCCTTAAAGGCTTTTTTACTCATGCCAAATTTGGCTTGAATTAATTCAGGTGCTGATTTGTCTGTCATTGACAAAAATCCCCCTTCTGCTTCGATGGCGTCTAAGATTATTCCTGCCAATCCAGGGACTTTTTTACGGCCAATTGGGGTTAAGGATAAATCGATGTGCCCATTTTCTCTGATCAAACGCACGTAGCCTTTCATGGTATCGCCCACTTCTATGGGTTTGAAAGCTTCGTTCTTGTAGACCATTCCTTGAAATTTTTGATCGATAATCATTCTGAAGCCAATCTCTGTTTCTTCAAAACACATCAAATCAACCTCGGTGTTGAAGCCCAATGTAACGTCGGTTTTCTCTAGCCATTTTGAAATTTTGGCACTCGCCAACAGGCGGTCGGTGACTTCGTCGCGGTATAAATAAACTACGGCGTGTTCACCTTCTACCAATTTCTGGTGTTGCTCTTTGAAAGGTACAAATAGGTCTTTTTCGAGCCCCCAATCCAAAAATGCACCAATGCCGGTGGTGGCCACAACCTCTAAACAAGCAAATTCGTTGAGTTCGATCTTGGGGACACGGGTGGTAGCGGTGAGTCTGTCTTCGGAGTCTCTGTAAATGAATACGTTGATTATGTCGCCTTCTACGGCTTCGGCAGGACAGTATTTGTTGGGCAACAATACCTCTACTCCCAAATCATCTGTGAGATACCAACCTTGCGGTGTATCGTGGTGAAAGGTGAGATCCAAAAAAAGTCCTGTTTTAATCATATTATACCACAAAAGTCGGGTTAATCTTTGAAAATCGCGACCTTTGACTGAAATACTTCTTCATGACACAGAAATCAGAAATGAACAACAGCGATAGGGTTCGTGAGGTTTTTGCTCATTTTGAGCCCGCGTTGATTGAATCGCTCATCGATCAGAGCATTGTGAAAGAATATGTTGCCAACGAGGAAATCATTCGAACAGGGCAGTTTATGCCGAGTACGGTATTGGTTTTGGAAGGCCGTGTGAAGGTGTATCGCGAGAGCGACGAGGGGTCTGAGTTTTTCTTGTATTATCTCACGCCAGGTCAAGCTTGTGCTGTGTCTATGAGTTGTGCTGCGAGAATGGAAAGCAGTCAAATTACGGCGATTGCCACAGAGGCCACCAAATTGTTGATGTTCCCCGTTCAAACGATGAATGAGTGGATGAAAGAATATCGGTCGTGGTATGAGTTTGTGATTTCGACTTACCGCCACCGGTTTGAGGATGTGCTTACGGTATTGGATCATGTGGCGTTTCGGGGTATGGACGAGCGTTTGGAATTTTATTTGATGAATCAGTGGAAATCTTGTGGTTGCTCAGACATTCCAATCAATCATCAAACCATCGCACAGGATTTGAACTCATCGCGTGAAGTGATTTCGCGATTGCTCAAAAAGATGGAACAGCGCAACATGTTGGTGCTGCATCGCAATCACATCGAAATTAAGGGCAACTGGATTTCTCGCGTTTGATGAATCTGGCCTTTAGGCAGCCGAAAATCATTGAATAAAGGTATTGACTTCTGTTATCTCAACAGCGTAACGTTGCCAGAATACCTTTGAATTTCGTTTTC
>JAIYBO010000067.1 GCA_027488495.1 Bacteroidota bacterium
CCTTTGAGATAATGGCCTTCGGGGTGATATAAGTTCACGGGGTGATCGGCGCCTTGGCCCAAGCGGTACAAGATTCTACAGTTTCTTCCAGCTTCGATGCCTGCGGCGGTTACGGTGTTGGCGAAAAGCACATCGTCTACCACTTGAGAGCAACTGAAGGTGAATAACAGCCCACCGGGTTTCACGCGCTTCAAGCCCATCGCATTGAGTCTTTTATAACCCATCACGGCTTTGTGTTTTTTGGATAAGCTTTTGGCGAATGCCGGAGGGTCTAACACAACGATGTCGAATTGCTCGCTGTCTTCGTTGAGGTATTTCATCACATCCACCACTAGGCCTTCATGCGTTTGATCTTTTTGTAAGGTCAATAAAGCGGCGTTTTCATTGGCTAGGTTGATGGCGGTTTGACTGATATCGGCGCTCACCACGCGATTTGCGCCACCTTCCAATGCGGCCACGGAGAATCCTCCTGTGTAACAGAAAGTGTTGAGCACGGATCTGTTTTTCGAGAATTGTTTGAGCAGCGCTCGGTTGTCGCGTTGATCCAGGAAGAAGCCTGTTTTCTGTCCGGTTACCCAGTTTACTTTGAACAGCATGCCATTTTCTTTGGCGATGGTTTCGGCTGTATCGCCCAGTAAAAATCCGTCTTCGTCTACGGTGCCATGCATCGCAGCGAAACTTTTGTTATAAATGGTTTTTAGCGCCAGGTGATTGAGCTGCTCGAGGGCTTCAGCGATGTGGTTGAGGCTGTTGTACATGCCCAAACTGTGTGCTTGGATCACCGCGCAATCGTTGTAAATGTCGATGATCAATCCTGGAAGGTTGTCGCCTTCACCATGCACCAAGCGAAATGCGGTTGTTGGGGTGTTGATGCCAAAGCCCAAGTGGATTCTGAGATTGAGGCAGTTTTGAAGTTTGTTTTTCCAGAATTCTACGGTGGGTTCGATGGCCTCGAAAGCAACCATTCTGATGGCGATGCTGCCGTCTCCCACTTGTCCGGTGCCCAACAATTTGTTTCGGCTATCGAAGACCTGGACCCAATCGCCCACATAGGCATCGTCGAGTTCTTGGATCGCACCAGAGAACACCCAAGGATGTTTTCGGAGTAAACTGACTTCTTTTCCGGGCTTTAGGACTGCTTTTTTCACGCTGTGGTGCAAAGTTGGGGGAATTCTATGAAATTTGAATCATCATGTTGAGAATACACGAAATCATTGCGTGCTTTGAGGCTATAGCGCCGAGCCATTTGCAGGAGTCGTACGACAATTCTGGTTTGATTGTTGGCGATGTGAATGGGGAGGTTCATCGGGCTTTGTTGTGCTTGGACAGTACGGAGGCGGTTGTTGATGAGGCCATTGCCAGGGGGTGCGACATCATTATTGCCCATCATCCGATAGTTTTTGGCGGATTGAAGCGTTTTACTGGCGGCGATTATGTGCAGCGGGCGGTGATGAAGGCGATCAAGAATGACATTGCCATTTATGCTTGTCATACCAATTTAGACAATGTTTTGCGCAGTGGGGTGAATGAGCGCATCGCCAAGCAGCTGGGATTCGCGGTGAGTGGTGTTTTGAGGCCGGCTGCAGGACTTTTGATGAAGTTGGCCGTGTATGTACCCAATGAGCATGCCAACGGCGTGAGAGATGCTTTGTTTGCGGCGGGGGCTGGCGGCATCGGGAATTACGATGAATGTGCATTTTCAACTGAAGGGTTGGGGACTTTTAGGCCCAATGAATTGGCGAATCCCACTTTGGGCGTTTCAGGATTGCGTGAAACGGTGCAAGAGCAGAAGTTGGAGGTGTTGGTGCCCATTTGGTTGAAGGCTCAAGTGGCTAGGGCGATGGTGGCTGCGCATCCCTACGAGGAAGTAGCCCACGATTGGATTGCTTTGGATAATGTAAGCACAGAATACGGTGCCGGAGTTTTGTGTAAATTGCCAAAGCCTATGACGCCAATGGATTTTTTGCAACACCTTAAGTCGGAAATGGGCGTGGATGTGGTGAAGTATACACGTTGTGACGTAAGGGAAGTGAATACGGTGGCGATTTGCGGTGGTGCTGGTAGCTTTTTGATTGGCGATGCGATGCGCGCTGGGGCGGATGCATTTATTACTTCGGATGTGAAGTATCACGAGTTTTTTGATGCTCAAGGGAAGATGTTGTTGTGCGACATCGGCCATTACGAAAGCGAGAAATATACAATTGATTTGTTTTCTAACATATTGTCAGCGAAATTCCCTAAATTTGCAACCATTTTTGCAGAAACTATCACCAACCCTATTGATTATTTAACATAAACATGGACGTAACCATCGACAAAAAACTTAAAGATCTGTGGAAGTTGCAGCAGATCGATTCAAGACTCGACAACCTTCGCGCTGTATTGGGAGAATTGCCCATGGAAGTTGCCGATTTGGAAGATGATATCGCAGGTTTGGAAACCCGTGTGTCTCATATAGCCAATGAGATTGCGGAGTATAACCACGAGATCAGTAACAAGAAAAACGCCATCAAAGATTTTCAACGTTTGATTGAAAAGTATGATGATCAGTTGAATAACATCAAAAACAGCCGTGAGTATGACGCCATCAACAAGGAAAAAGAAATCGCTGGATTGGAAATTTTGTCTGCTGAGAAGCGCATTCGCGAATTCGGCCGTCAGATTGAAATGAAAGAAGAGTTGTTGGGGAATACCCAAAACGCTTTGACCTCTCGTCAGAAGGATTTGGAATACAAAAAGGCTGAGTTGACTGAAATCGAGAAGGAAAATGCCGAGGAGATTGACAAGATTATGGTTGAGCGCAATACTGCGGAGTCTAAATTAGACGTTCGTTTGCACCGTGCATACCACAGGATTCGTGGTAACGTTCGCAACGGGATTGCAGTAGCTTCGATCATGCGTGGTTCATGTGGTGGTTGCTTTAGCAAAATCCCACCTCAAAGACACAGTGACATTCGTGCTCACTACCGCATCATCGACTGTGAAAACTGTGGTCGTATTTTCGTGGATCAATCCATTACTGGTATTGCTGCCATGGATGAGGAGAAGGTTGAAAAAACCACTCGTCGCAAGATGCGTTTGACCACCAAGTAATTGGTGTTGCGCGCGGTATGCGTGATGATTTAAAGATAATTGCGGGGATTTTTTGAATTCCGGATAAAGAAAAAGGCGCCATCGGCGCCTTTTTCTTTTGGTGTTAATAGGGTTGTTTATTGGGTGAGCACGATTCTTAAGTCGGGCATGATTTGCATGATTTTTTCCGGTGGCATGTTGGTGATATCGATGAAATAAATGGTTTTGCCTTCATCCAGTGATTGTCCGCCCATCCATTTGATGTCCTGCAGTGTTTTGCCCGCCTCAGTTCTAAACATTCTTACGGGCATCAAGCAATACCAACCCTGTAAATAACCTTGATCATCGAGTTGGGCACGTGTTCTTTGTATGGGGCCAGAGAGGATTTTGGTATAGGTTGGGTTGTTGGGGTCTTTGAATACCGTTTGGAGTTTTTGTAAGTACGCCGATTTGCCTCCCGAAGCCTTTTCGATGGAGGGTAGGGTGTATTTGGCGTATGTATTTGGGTCTTTGTTGATATAGGCCATACCCAATTCATTGGCAGCCATTTGGAATGCAATGGTGAGCTTGATGCTGTCTTTGGCCATTGGGTCTGTAATGCCAACGGTATCTGAATATTTGGGTGGAGCAATGCCCACCGGGGTTTCACTGCCGGGTGTGGCGTTGGTATAGGGGTTTGTTTTACTACTGTCTGAATGATTCGTTTCGCTCGTGGGGTTGCAGCTGAATAGTGTTCCAGCGAATACTATGACTGTGGCGATGGTTTTCAGGCTGCGAAGGGTGAAAAGGGCGTTTTTCATCGGTTTGAGATTCAAAAATAACACAAAGGGTGCCCAATTGGGCACCCTTTGTGTTATTCACTAACTATAACAAATGGTGTTTGTGCGATGACGCTCGCTTACTTCACTTCCTCGAAATCTACGTCTTGCACTTGGTCGCCGGCAGCGCCATTGTTTGCGCCAGTACCTGCACCTGCGCCGGGCTCACCCCCTTCAGGGTTTCCACCAGTGGCGTTGTACATGTCTTGACTGGCAGCCTGCCATGCTTCATTCAAAGCGCTGGTTGCGCTGTCAACAGCAACGAAGTTTTTCTCGCCCAAGGCTTTTTTCAATTCGCCCAAAGCGTTTTCGATTGTGGCTTTTTTCTCTGCTGGGATTTTGTCGCCGTATTCTGTCAATTGCTTTTCAGTGCTAAATACCAATGCATCTGCTGCGTTGATTTTGTCTGCCTCTTCTTTGCGCTTGGCATCTGCTTCGGCGTTCATTTCAGCATCTTTTTTCATCTTTTCGATGTCTTCCTTGCTCAATCCGCTAGAAGCTTCGATGCGAATTTTCTGCTCTTTTCCTGTGGCTTTGTCTTTGGCTTGTACACTCAAAATACCGTTTGCGTCGATATCGAAAGTTACCTCAATTTGTGGCACACCGCGGGGCGCTGGAGGAATGCTATCCAAAATGAACTTACCAATGGTTTTGTTGTCGTTGGCCATCGGACGTTCTCCTTGCAAGATGTGAATTTCTACAGAAGGTTGGTTGTCCATGGCTGTAGAGAAAGTTTCAGTTTTCTTGGTTGGGATGGTGGTGTTAGATTCAATCATTTTGGTCATTACGCCACCCATGGTTTCAATACCCATGCTCAATGGAGTTACATCCAATAAAACCACATCTTTCACTTCACCGGTTAATACACCCCCTTGAACTGCGGCACCTACGGCCACGGCTTCGTCTGGGTTTACGCCTTTGCTTGGCGCTTTGCCGAAGAAATCTTCAACCAACTTTTGAATCGCTGGAATACGTGTAGAACCACCTACCAAAATCACTTCATCGATGTCGCTTGGGTTCATGTTCGCATCTTTCAATGCTTGTTTGCAAGGCTCAAGTGTGCGTTGGATCAATGAAGCAGCCAATTGTTCAAATTTGCTACGGCTCATTTTCATTACCAAGTGCTTTGGAACTCCGTCTACTGCGGTGATGTATGGCAAGTTGATGTCAGTTTCTGTGCTTGCAGACAATTCAATTTTGGTTTTTTCAGCGGCTTCTTTCAAACGTTGCAAGGCCATGGGGTCTTTGCGCAGGTCGATGTTTTCTTGGCGTTTGAATTCGTCTGCCAAAAAGTCGATGATGACTTGGTCAAAATCGTCACCACCCAAGTGTGTGTCACCGTTGGTGCTCTTTACTTCAAAGATGCCATCGCCCAATTCCAATACTGAAACGTCGAATGTTCCACCACCCAAATCGTAAACGGCGATTTTGATGTCGCGATCAATTTTGTCTAGACCGTAAGCCAAGGCTGCGGCGGTGGGTTCGTTGATGATACGCTCTACCACCAAGCCAGCGATTTCTCCGGCTTCTTTGGTGGCTTGACGTTGTGCATCGTTGAAGTATGCAGGAACGGTGATTACCGCGCGGGTAACTTCTTGTCCGAGGTAATCTTCTGCGGTTTTCTTCATTTTCTGAAGAACCATGGCACTGATTTCTTGTGGGGTGTAGTTGCGATCTCCAATTTGAACTCTTGGGGTATCGTTGTCGCCTTTCACAACTTCGTAGGGAACACGACCGATTTCAACCGACATGTTGGTGAATTTTTCACCCATGAATCTTTTGATCGATTGAATGGTGTGTTGGGGGTTGGTGATGGCTTGACGTTTGGCAGAGTCACCCACTTTGCGTTCGCCATTTCCATTGTCCATAAACGCTACAATTGAAGGCGTTGTTCTGCGTCCTTCACTGTTGGCGATTACAACAGGTTCGTTACCTTCCAAAACGGCTACACAGCTGTTGGTGGTACCTAAGTCAATTCCAATTATTTTACTCATGGTTTTAAGTTCGTTTTGCTTTTAGTTCGCAATCTGTGTACCACAGCAAAATCATGGGCTTTGGCGTGCCGAATTGTCATAAATGCTGACAAAAAGTGGGTTGTGGGGCCGCTGTTTTTGTTGCGGGCTGTCGTTTTTGCTGATTTAGGCCGAAATTATCTCACAAAGTTGAGTGCTTTGGTGAGTTCGTGCTTTTGTAAGTAGGTGATGGAGGCAGGGTCCATGGGTACATACCATACTTTATTGGTGGATCTGGACGCGAAAAGGCCATATCCGCCATTGATGTTTGTGAATTCGGCTTGTTTTTGTACGATGCCAATGCTGGGTTCGTTCACTGAAATATAATCTACCAGGGTTTGATTGCCCCCGTAGAGTGTGATGCCAACCCATTTGATGCGGTGTTTGAGGTTGGGTGCCGCAGTGATGCTCGATTGAAGGAACTGCAAGAAACTCAATCTCGGGATTTGACGCATGGGTACTGAATTGTTCCCTACCAAGAAATTGCTCACCACGCGCCAAGTGGCCATTTTTTCGGTTTTGGCGTTGGTGTCGGCCGTGTTGATTTCTTCATAATACACATGGAATCTGGCATCGTATGCAAACGCATTGGGTGCCGCAACGTAAGATATGGTCACGAATTCTGGACCCACACTGAATA
>JAIYBO010000010.1 GCA_027488495.1 Bacteroidota bacterium
TATTCCGTTAAACTCTGGTTTGTTTTTGCGGAAAACGCTACTCAGTGCACTTTGATCACAGTGCGAGGGTTATTTACCCACTTCGGGAATGCCAATCAGCGGTGTTTTTCCATCGGTGATGATGACCTTGGTGTTGGCACTTTGAGACAGCAACTTGAAGGCTTCGATTTGGTTGTTTTTGAGAACATCCTGTGTAAGCGTTTTTGTCAACAATTCATTGGCTTTTGCCTTGGCTTCGGCTTCTAATTTGATGGCGATGGCTTGTCCTTCCGCGTTCAATTTTGCCACTTCTGCTTGAGCTTGTGCGCCAATGATGGCAGCCTGTTTGTCACCTTCTGCGGCGATGGCCTTTCTTTCTGCTTCAAGTTTTTCGCGTTGTTTGGTGAATTCCATGCGTTGAGCTTCTTGCTCTGCGCGCAATTTTTCTTCAATGGCAGCTGATAAACCTTGGGGCAGAGAAATCGACTTCAATAGAACATTTTCTACAATGAATCCTTTTGGGCCAAGAATTTCCATCATCGTGTCGCGGATATTGCGTTCAATCAATGCCCTTTCACCGCTGTGCATGTCTTTGGCGTAAAATTTTGATGTTACATCGGCAGCGGCAGAGCGAAAAACAGGAAGAATGATGACTTCGGCGTAATCCATGCCGATGTTTCGGATCACATCGGGGGCTGATTGCTTTTCGATGCGATAAAGGATGGAGATTTCGGATTGAATGGTGAGGCCTTCTCTGCTGGGTAATGGCAGTTTAACAGCTAGATTGACTGTTTTTAGTGGCACGATCAAGACTCTACTCAAGAAGGGGTTGAATACTCTAATTCCAGGCTCGTAAGATTGGTTGCTGAGTTTCCCCAATCGACGTTTTACCCCAGTTTCACCTGGTTTGATGATGGTGCAAGCGGATAAAAGAACCATGCAGGTTGTGATGGAAGCGAACAGTCTGGCGTAAGTGTGTTTCATTTTCTTTCGGTATTACAAAAATATCGAACATACACATTGAGATAAGGTTCGCCGTCATTGAAAACATGCATAAGTGCGGCCGCATGGAGTCTTTACATCAACGCGGCGGTATTGATGGCGTCATCAGGCCATCCGGGGGCATTTTCAATGGCTTCGATGATGGTTGTTGGGTCTGTGATTACACTCCAGCAATCGCGGTGGTGTTCGCCCATGAATCGTTCTTCAACCACTTTGTTGAGCATCTGTAGGATGGGGTCGTAAAAGCCATCCACGTTCACGATGATGATGGGGTGGGTGTGTTGGCCCAGTTGTTTTAAGGTGATGGCTTCGAACAATTCTTCAAAGGTGCCACAGCCACCGGGCAGGGCGATGATGGCGTTGGATTGCTCAATGAACTTTCGTTTGCGTTCATGCATGTCGGTTACGATGTGCATGTTCTCCACTTCGGGGTGATCCCATTTGGCGGCTTTCATGAAGGCTGGGATGATGCCAGTGACATGGCCTCCATGTTGCATGGCGGTTGTAGCTACTTGTCCCATCAATCCGGTGCCTCCGCCGCCATACACGATGTGTATTCCGGCTTCGGCCAGTGTTTGTGATAACTGCTTCGCCGCTTCAAAATATTTCTGCGGGATTTGGTTGCTGGATGCACAGTATATGCAAACGGTGTTGATTGATTTTTTCATGGGGTTATAGCCAGTTTTTTCTTCGGAACCACACATAAATGAAGATCACAATGCCCAACATGACAGCCCAAACAGTAGGATAGCCCAAACGTTGTTCCAATTCCGGCATGTATTTGAAGTTCATTCCGTATACCCCTACCAAAAACGTCAATGGTAAAAAGAAGGCCGAAAACACGGTTAGTACTTTCATCACCTCATTGGTTTTTTGGGAAGAGACAGACAAATACACGGTGAGGAGGTTGTTTACGTCGTCTGTTAACTGATCAAAATACAACTCCACTTTGTTGTGTAGGTCAAACGCGTCTTGCAGATCAGCGGGGGCTTTGTGATGCCCTTGTAATCCCGTTAAAACCTCTCGGGTGAGCAACAATAACTTCCGACCGATGTTGCTTTGGCGCTTGAGGAAATACAATTCTTGCAACGTGTTGATCTTTCTCGTTTTTATGAAAATGGTGTCCTCGATGTGGTCTATTTGTTCGTTGAGGGTGAGGGTGAAGCGTTCAAAGCTCCTCAAACTGCCTTTGATCAATTTTACCGCAATGTCTTTGGGTTGGTGGATTTTTTTTGGTTCGATGTAACGTGTGATCATGTCTTCGATGAAGTCATGAGGCAATCTGTGAACGGTGATCAATGTATTTTCGTCAAAGAACATCGCCACCTTGCTGCTGATTTCTTGCACGGTATGGTCTTCACGTGTGTTGCCAACAATTACGCGGGTGATAAGGAATTGCAGGGGTTCTGTGTCTTCGAATTTGGGCAGGTGGTCAGACTCCAAGCAATCCTTGAGATTTTGTTGATGGATTTTGTGGCTTTCGGCAAATTGGTCGAGTTCTGCTGCGCTGGGCGATTGGATGTCGATCCAGCGTTTGTTTCCGGTGAGTGGAAATTCTCTGATGATCATTTTGCTGGTCATGGACTTATTTTTTTGATTTTTTCTTGGCCAATTTTTCTTCGATTTCTTGCAATCGCAGCGCAAGGCATTGTTTCACAATATCGGCAGGAATGGGGTCGCTTTCGGTGAAATGAATGGCGCTTTTGGTGGTGGGGCGTCCTTGGAGCAATGGTCTAACTTGGTCTAGCACTTTGGGCATCACAAACAGGCTCATGTGGTTGGTGAAGGCCGCATAATAAACCAATATACCATTCTGTTTGAAGGCGGGCATTCCGTAGCTGATGGTTTCCTCTGCTTTCGGAACTTGTGATTGAATCAGCTCGCGCAGCTTTTGCAGCGCTTCGCGCTGCGTGGGAGGTAATTGCTCTATATACCCGTTTACCGTCATGCCGGGTTAGGCAAGAATTTGGTGGAAATCCAATGGCCAAGCATCGCCATGGGGATGTAGGCGAATGCCAAATCGGTGATGTTGAACCACAACGGTGCAGGAAGCATCGAAACGGCCATCGCACCGCCAAAGAAAAATACAATCCCTGTAGCCATCGCACAGCGCTTTCTATGAGACTTTGCAAACAATGATGCCAATAAAGCCGCCACAAGAGTGCCTATTGCATGGGCCAAAAATGGCATTATGAAGTGCTTGGGTTCAAACAAATGAATGCTCTTTTGCAGTCCTTCCATCGTTTTGACATCGGCGCCCGCTGGCCCGGGAATGATGTCGGTGCTGATGTTGACGATGGCCAAGTTGATGTTGCCGCCCACAATCAGACCCAAAATAGTTCCGATGAAATTGCGCCAAACAGAAGAAATCCAGCGCATAAAACGAACAGCGAGTAAGCCAATTTTCTGAAACATGATGGGAAATTAACGATTCTCTCGGAAAAAGACCTTTTCAAGGTGGGAAAATGACAAACGTTTTAGCGTTGAGGGTGGGTTTGTTCTGGAATGAATCGGAAGGTGAGATTGATGCGGGGTGTGAGGATGCGTTTTTGGGCGGGCAGTTGGTGTAGCCAATGGTGCTGCATATCGCCTTGCATTAGAAGTACAGATCCGCTGTGCAGTTCCAGTGAAAACTTGTTGCTAGGGTCTGTTTTGTGTTTGAAATCGAACCTGCGGGTAGCGCCAAAGCTCACCGAAGCGATACTGGGATTGGGTCCGA
>JAIYBO010000016.1 GCA_027488495.1 Bacteroidota bacterium
CTGCGATTTCCGTTCCGGTTTTGCTGATTTCACTTTGGATGCTTTTGCAACGCTTGGGTGCGTTTTAGGCAAGAAAGATGTCTTGCTTTTTCCGTATTTTTGTAAATCCTGCGCCCATCAAAATGCGGGAAAATCCTCCATCGATGAAAAAACTCTTCACCATTGGTTCCTTGATCGCTCTTGCAGCATCAACTTTGAACGCACAAAACCTACAAAACAATCCCACCTCCAACCACGGAAACAAATTTGAACAATTGGGTACCATTTTGCCCGATGCAAATGGGTATCGGACGGCTTCTGGTGCGCCTGGACATGAATATTGGCAGCAACGCGCCGATTATCAAATCAAGGCCACTTTGGATGAGAAAAAACAATATTTACATGGTGATGAGACCATTACCTACTTCAACAATTCCCCCGATGCCTTAACCTATCTTTGGTTGCAATTGGATGAAAATGAACACAATCCAAATGGTGAAAACAATTACTTCAACGAAAGTGGCAAGAGTTTGCCAATGACCCCAGGTCAGATCGATGCGTTGGATGTAAAAGCCAAATTGGCTGGCTATGGCGTAAATATCATCAGTGTCACCGATGCGGCGGGCAACGCGTTGCCTTATACCATCAACCAAACCATGATGCGCGTGGATTTGCCAAAAGCATTGGCAAGCCAACAGAAATATACCTTCAAAGTAAAGTGGAATTATAAAATCCCGGAACGCAATAAAATTGGCGGCCGCGGTGGTTACGAATATTTCCCGAAAGATGGTAACCACATTTTTACCATCTCACAGTGGTACCCCCGTATGTGTGTTTACAGCGATTATCAAGGTTGGAACCACAAACAGTTCACCGGAAGGGGAGAATTTAGTTTGGTGTTTGGCAATTTTGATGTGCAAATGACCGTCCCTGCCGACCACGTCATCGCAGCCACCGGAGAATGTCAGAACTACGCCCAGGTCCTCACTGCCGACCAACTAAAACGCTGGAACGCCGTTCAAAAACTGACCGCCTCAGATGTGGCCGCAGCCAATGGCGCGATGGACCCTACAGAAATCGTGACGTTGGATGAAGCCAAATACCGCGAACAGCACCGCGATACACTTCAAACTAGAACTTGGCACTACAAAGCCACCAACGTGCGTGATTTTGCTTGGGGTAGTTCACGCAAATTTGTTTGGGATGCCATGCCCGAATTCGTGCAAGGAAAACGCATTCAGTGTATGAGTTACTACGGAAAAGAAGCCTATGGCCTTTATCGCAAGTACTCCACCAAAGTTGTGGCCCACACCATCAAAACTTACAGCAAATTCACCACCCCTTATCAATACCCGGTGGCCATCAGCGTTGAAGCATCCAGCGGAATGGAATACCCAATGATTTGTTTCAATTATGGTAGAACGGATGAAGATGGCACATACAGCTCACGCACAAAGTATGGTATGATTGGCGTGATCATCCACGAGGTGGGACACAATTTCTTCCCAATGATCATCAATTCCGATGAGCGCAACTGGAGTTGGATGGATGAAGGATTGAATACATTCGTTCAGTTCTTGACAGAGCAAGAATTTGATAACAATTACCCTTCACAGCGAGGTCCAGCCCACAAAATTGTGGACTACATGAAAATGCCAGCAGATCAGCTCGAACCCATCATGACCAATTCCGAGAACATCATCAACTTCGGTCCAAACGCCTATGCCAAGCCCGCAACGGGTTTGAATATTCTGCGTGAGACCATCATGGGCCGTGAATTGTTCGATTATGCCTTCAAAGAATACTGCAACCGTTGGGCCTACAAGCACCCAGCACCCGCCGATTTCTTCCGCACCATGGAAGATGCCTCTGGGGTGGATTTGGATTGGTTTTGGAGGGCGTGGTTTTACGACATTCAACCCGTTGATATTTCCATGGATTCCGTTTTGGCATACCGTGTGTTTTCGCCCAGTGAAATGCCTGTGAAGTTGGATAGCACCCAACGATTGGTCAGGGGACGTGGCTTGGGAATTGGCAATGGCAAAGGCAAAAATGGTGTTACTTCCGTGCCAGCCAGCGAATTTCAACACGTAAGCAAACTCCGCAACAAAGCAGCTGGTATTCAATTTGCCGTGGATCGCGATACCTCTCTGCGCGATTTTTACTACTACTATAATCCATCGAAAGACACTGTAGGTGCAGCAGCAAGGGCGGCGCTAGCCGCACAAGGGCAGCCAAAATCAGAAACCGTTGTTCGCGATTTGTATAAAGACTATACCTTGCTCACTCCAGACGAAATGAAGGCTTATGAAAATGCCTATTTGTATGAAATTACTTTCTCCAACAAAGGCGGTTTTGTGATGCCCATCATTTTGCAATGGAACTACACCGATGGCACCTCAGAAGTGGATTACATCCACGCCTACATCTGGCGCAAGAATGAAAATCGCGTGACCAAGAATTTCCTCAAACGCAAGGAAGTGGCAAGCATCGTTTTGGATCCCTTCAAAGAAACATCGGACATTGATGAAAGCAATCACACTTGGCCCAAAACCCAAGAGCCCACACGATTTGAAATCTTCAAAAACAAGCAAATGTCGGCCAGCGAGCAAGTAGAGATGACCCCAATGAAAAAGGCCCTTCGCAAGAAGTAAGCCCTTGTTTGTTTGAACAAGTATTTAGATTTTCGTATCTTTGTAAAACTATGACAGATAAAAATAAGAATATCATTCAGTGGATTGCAGCCGCTTTGGTGAGTGCCGTTTTCATTATGAGCGGTATCATGAAGCTCAATTTGCCTGCCGAAATGGTTGCCCAAATGGCCAAGCAAGGGATAACCCCAGCCATTGCCAAAAACTTGGCCATCATTGAACTCGTAAGTGCCATTTTGTTCTTGCTTCCCCGCACATCCGTATTGGGAACCTTGTTGCTTACTGCTTACATGGGTGGTGCCATCGCAACCCACGTAACAACCGCTCAACCCTTGTTGGTGCCCTGCGTTATCATGGCCATCATTTGGATTGTATCGGTTTGGAGAAACCCAGAATTGAAAACCC
>JAIYBO010000025.1 GCA_027488495.1 Bacteroidota bacterium
GATAACAAACAATTCCTACACGCATGATTAGTATAACAAAGTTGCGTAAAAAATGTAGGTTTGTGCAGGAAAATTATTGTTGATTTGATGGAAGTTTTTACGGATGAATATTTCATGGCCAAGGCCATAGAATTGGCGATGCAGGCATATGAGGAAGAAGAGATTCCCATAGGTGCGTTGGTTGTATATGAAAATAGAATTATTGGCAAAGGATACAATCAAACGGAAAAGTTGCAGGATGTTACGGCGCATGCGGAAATGTTGGCGATTACGGCTGCATCCAATTCAGTGAATGGTAAATATCTATCTGATTGCACGATGTACATCACCATAGAGCCCTGTGTAATGTGTGCAGGTGCCATTCAATGGTCTAGGTTGGGCAAGATTGTTTGGGGCGCTTCTGAGCCGAAATTCGGGTTTAGTCGATTGGATGCACAATTGCTGGGTAAAACGGCGTTGGTTTCTGGGGTGATGGCCGAGCAATGTAGCGATTTGATGAAGCGATTTTTTGCTTCGCGCAGAAAATAAAGGTTGACTGTAATCGCTTGCGATTAAGGGAGTTTTTCGTAGCAACCCAAGTCTGACAGTGATTTTCGGGTATTGCCGAGGAGATCGATTGGGATGGGTGTGCCGAAGGTTGTGGCTTTTTTGTAGGCTGCGGATGTGGAATCAATTTGGTAGTTGCCTCGATCAGTATCCAGGAATTTGGGGTCCTTGTTGAGGGTATTGGGTTTAATGAGAATGCCGTTGGGGTTTTGGGATTTTAGCAAATTGTTTTCGGCGTTGAAATTGAAGGGCGACAAGTTGGTTTGATCAATTTCTAGTTCCTCTTTGTTGTAGCCGTAAACAATGGAATTGTACATTTGGCAATCCAGGGAAGTGTGCTTTAGCAGAACACCATTGCCATTTCTCAAGGTGTTTGTGATGGCGAAATGACCATCGGTTCTGGAAGCGATGCCTGAATATTCGCCAAAGGTGCAATGGTTGAAGGCATATTTGCCGCCCAGTAGACCTAAAAAAGTATAGCTTCCGGCATCTGCGAACAGACAATTGGTGGCATCGATGTGGGCAGTAATACCGAGTAAGCAGGCTTGTCCGCAATATTGGACTCTGGTATTTTGGAGAGTAAGGTTGTTTTGGGCATTGACGGGCAGTGAATCTACGCGAATGCCGATGGTGGCATTTGTAATATCTGCAAATTGAATTTTATTGTTTGTGCTTCCTACAACAAAGTGGATACCTCTCCATTGATTGGGTAAAAACTGTGGTGCCCAAGTGGGTTTATCTCCGAGAATTTTAACGCGATCTGTGGCCGTGCCTTTGATGTTGAGAGAACCCCCAATATAAATACTGGTTTGGGCTGAGGCATAAATACTCACTCCCGAATTGATGGTTAGGGTGGCGCCTTGGGTAACACCCAGATAGCCCACGATCACGTAGGGTTTGCCATTGTTGTTCCAGGTGATATTCTGGTCAAAAATGGTGTCGTGGTAATAATTGGCATCCCATCCGTATGCGGCGAGTTTGGTGTTTGTGGTTTTACCATTCACATCGGCAATGAGGGAATCCAAGACAATCGATGGAAGGTTGGTGTTGTTGGGTTCGAGCTTGCATTGTACAAAAACGAAAACAGAATCTTTCCCATTGATTTCGATGTTGTTGATTTGGGTTCCTGATTCACCGTCGATGGCCACGCGAAATTGAGATGCTTCACCACCTGCCAATTTGAAATTGGCTTTCACGGGTAGGCTTTCGGGGTTTTTGATTGAAATGATTTTGGTAACCGAAATGGGGTAAGTTGAGCCAGTTTTGCGCGTGAAAACTGTATCGAACCAAACGGTGTCTTTGCTATAAATGAGGGTGTTGTTGGATGTGAAAAATTGTTCTGGTTTACACCCTCCCATGCACAAAAGCAAGAAAAGGGCTGCGATGGATGTGAAAAACCAGCGTGGATGTTGCATCACTCAAAGATATCTTCGTTGTTGAGAATTCCCAAATAGCTTTGATAGCGTTCATCGGCGATTTCGCCCAGTTCCAAGGCCTTTAAAACGGCACATTCGGGTTCGTGGGTATGCAGGCAATCGTTGAATTTGCATCGATTGAGGTAGGGGCGCATTTCGGGAAAATACTGACTGATTTCGGTGGGTTCGAAATCCACAACGCCAAAATCTCGGATTCCTGGAGTATCGATGATTTGGGTGGAATCTGCAACGGTGAACATTTCGGCAAATGTGGTGGTGTGTTTGCCTTTTGCATGGTGGTCTGATATCTTTCCCACTTTGGCATTGGCATGGGGAAAAATGGCATTGAGCAAGGTGCTTTTACCTACACCGCTGTGCCCTGCCAACAACCATCTTTTACCTTGAAGCAATTGAGAAAATGGGATTAATGTTTCTGCTTGGCGGGCCGATCCCATGAGTACAGTAACGTTCGCATTGCGATAAATGTGTTGAATATCGTTGAGGATATCATGGCCCTGTTCACCCAATAGGTCCATTTTATTGAAAAATACGGCTGCAGGTACGTGATAGGCTTCGCAGGTAAGGATGAATCGATCAATAAACCCGAGGGATGTTCTGGGCGATATCAGACTTGCGATGAGGGCTGCGCCATCTAGGTTGGTGGCGAGAATTTGTCGCCTTGAACTGAGTTTATTGGAGCGACGGATGAGGTAATTGTTGCGTTTTTCTACTTTCGAAATGGAGGCCGTATCGGCGAAATTGGCATCGGCTTGCATTTCCACGCGGTCACCTACGGCCACAGGATTGCTGGTGTCGAGATCGTTGAGGCGCAATTTGCCTCGGGTTCTGGCCATCCAAACTTTGCCATCGTCTGTGAGTACTTGGTACCAACTGCCGGTTGATTTGGTGACGGTTCCCTGCATATTAGAAGATCGCTTCGCAGATTTTCTTGGTTTGGGTGCTTTTGCCCATCGTGTAAAAGTGCAA
>JAIYBO010000206.1 GCA_027488495.1 Bacteroidota bacterium
ACCGCTGTTGGATAAGATTGGAATTTACCAATGTATCCGTAGTTGAAGATATCGTCACCATGAATGGCATCGCGTCCCAAAGTATATGAGTTCTGATATTCTGCACGCACAGAATAGTATGCGTTCTTGATTGAACTTTCTTTGTTGGTTTTAAAATTTTGGGTAAACAGCAAATAACCCCTAAAAGTTTGGTTATCACTTTGGGCATTGTTTTTATAATTCATGATAGAATTACTGGCAGCCAAACCAGAAGAGTAAAAATAACTGGCATAACCAGTTAAGCTTACCCCTTGTGTAGGTCTCCATTCCAATTTGCCCACGAAGTTGCCGTTTCCACCCGCACTGTTGGGGCGTGCCTTCAACAATTCAAAATCACTTTCACGCAAAAAGTTTGCACTGTGTACAAACCCGTTGGGGGTATAAATCAATGGATTGTTTTCGATTTCTTGCAATTTCGCGTCGTTCACACGATAAACACCAGTTCTTGTTGGCGCTGGATCCTTGTAGTAACCCAAGTTGGCGTTCAACATGTATCCCAACTTCACATTGCGCTTGGTTTTACCAGTTGCAGGATCTTTTTCCTCCTTCACCCAAATCGGGCCAGAGATAAATCCTTCAACGGTGTTGTATCCAAATGGATCCAACCCGGAAGAAGTAATACCCTCAACCGCTGTAACCACTTTGTCTGTTGCACTTTTCGAAGTTGATGAGAAAACACCACCCGTCAAGTCACCGTACATGGCAGGAATACCACCCACGTTGGCAGAAATCTGTTCTGTACCCAAGGTTGGCAATCCACCGCCTCCGATCACACGCTGACCATCTATGAATGTACCGTTACCATCCGCACGTGTTCCACGAACCGAAATACCCTGTGGTGTACTCAAAATGGCCGAGTTTGTACTTTCCAACAAACCGGTTCCACGCTGACCAGAACCAGTAATCTTGGCTCCATCTATCACTGACTCAGATTTTAAGAAATCAACCGGAGCTCTCTTTCCTTTCACGCGAATCACCGCAGGACCCATGCTTCCACCAGAACCCGCTTTCAAGAAAACAACTTCTTCATCCGGATTCATACCCGGCGCCAAACTAATTCCTTTGATTTCCTGATCAGGCAAACCCTCTTTGGTGGCCTTCACATCGTATTTACCCGGAGTTAACGTGGTGAAACCTACGTTACCATCAGAATCCGTGGTATCCGAAGTCACCTCAATGTTGTTCAACAACATCGTAATCTTCACCCCGCTCAAGTTTTTTCCATCTTGGTCCTTGGCTTTAATACGGAAGTCGGCAAAGTTTGTTTGCGCGGTTGCCACTCCAATGGTCATTACCACCAATGCGAGTGCGAGAATCTTGCGTAGCATATACTTCATAGGTCTTTTTCTAGTTAAAATCGTGATGATACAAATAACGATAATTTGGCAAGTTTACCGAAAAAACAAGGATTTATCAAGTTTCAAACGCTGAAACTTTTGGGAGATTGTGCATTGCGCAGAAAACTTTTTGAAAAAATCGCAATTTTACCCCAATTCTATATCGTAGAATTTCAACACTTTATCGAGTAATATTTGCGAAATCTTCTCATAACTCTCCACCGTCCAGCCCCCAACGTGAGGACTTAAAACCACACGATTATTTTTCCGCAATGCATTGAAATTTTCAATAAATGCCAAATCACCCTTCAACGGCGGCTCATATTCCAACACATCTGCCGCAAATCCCAACATTCTCCCTGCTTCCAATTCCTTCACCACCAAACCCAAATCCAATACAGCGCCACGAGATAAATTCATCAACCAAAAATGAGATTTCATCAAAGCCAAACGATCCACTGTCAACCAATTTTTCGTTTCCCCAGTTAAGGGCACATGCAGGGTTAAAACATCAGATTCTCTCAACAATGTTTCCTCGCTCACTTCCTCCACCGCATCATTGCCAAAACCCTCTAAATACCTATCGTGGGCAATCACCCGCACCCCAAATCCCCGGAGCTTTTCAGCCACCGCAGACCCTGTATTCCCGAATCCCAAAATCCCCACCGTTCTACCCTTCAGTTCAAGCCCCCTATTTCCCTCACGGTCCCAACGCCCATCCACCACTTCTTGGTGCGATTTCACCAATCGCGTGAACATCGCCAAGAGCATCGCCAAGGTTTGCTCGCCCACAGCGTCGGAATTGGCCTCCCCGGCATTGAAACAAAAAACACCATGGTCATCGGCACATCGATCGTCGATATTATCCATGCCAGCACCACCTCTACCAATCCATCGCAGCCCTTCAAATGCCGTGATCACAGTTTCATCCACAAAAATCTTGCTTCGCACCATCAAACCCTCCGGTTTGTGTTCGCGCAACAACATAACAACAGCCTCTTGAGATGCCTCGCAACCGCTGGCATCAATCACTTCTAATCCGTGCTTTGTCAACCCCAATTCCAAACGCTCATGAAAGTCGTCGATCAACAAAACACGCATCTCTATCAAGAATAATTTTTACGATTCAAATACCAATCTGAAGTTACAGCACCGCCATTTGAGGAGATGTCTACGCTCGACCCATTTTGTGCCTTTTCACGATGAAAAAACTCCAATGCCGCCACGCCCAACAAAGCCTGCTCTTGTTCATCCAAAATGGGAGCGCGCATCGCCTCGGGGGTGAAATATTGTTGTATAAAATGTGTATCAAACTTCCCTTCGATAAAGGCAGGGTGTGTCATTACAAAATCACCAAACATCAGTGTGGTTTCAATGCCCGTGATCACATATTCGCCGATGGCTCTGCGCATCCGCGCGATAGCATCCAAGCGATTCGGTGCCCAAACAATCAATTTGGCCAACATGTTGTCGTAGTAAATTGGAATTTCCATGCCGCTTTCCATGCAATCATCCACCCGAATTCCAGAACCCTGTGGCACTTTGTATGTTTCTACCGTGCCCACATTGGGTAAAAACTGATTCAAGGGATCCTCAGCGCAAATGCGCAACTCAATGGCATGACCATGAATTTTCAAATCGCCTTGAGAAAAACTCAAAGTCTCACCTGCGGCCACACGAATTTGCTCTTTCACCAAGTCAATCCCAGTGATCAATTCAGTTACCGGATGCTCTACCTGCAAGCGCGTGTTCATTTCTAAAAAGTAAAACTCCATGTTTTCACTCAACAAAAACTCCACCGTACCTGCACCCGAATAATTACAAGCCTTGGCAACATTCACCGCCGCCTCGCCCATCGCCCTGCGGATCTCCTCAGTCAACACTGCACTCGGCGCCTCTTCCACCAACTTCTGATGCCTGCGCTGAATGCTACATTCCCGCTCAAACAAATAACAAGCATTCCCATAATTATCGGCCATCAATTGAATCTCGATGTGCCTTGGGCTGCCCACATATTTCTCAATAAAAACGCTATCATCGCCAAATGCACTGCGTGCCTCATTTTGCGCCATCTGCAAAGCACTCAAAAAGTCCTCTTTTCGATCTACCACCCGCATTCCCTTGCCACCACCGCCTGCACTCGCCTTCACCAAAACCGGGAAACCCACCTCAATCGCCACCAAAAGAGCATCCTCAGGATTCTTAATCGCCTCGTCTATACCCGGTACCAAAGGCACGCCAAAAGCTTTCACCGCCTGTTTCGAAGCGATTTTACTGCCCATCACCTCCATGGATTCCGCACTCGGACCAATCAGCACAATGCCATTCTCCTTCAACTTCCTGGCGAAAACTGCATTCTCACTCAAAAACCCGTAACCAGGATGAACGGCCTCAGCACCGGTTGTTTTGCACAAATCAATGATGCGATCCATCCGCAAATAACTGTCGGCACTCGCTGCACCACCCACACAGTATGCTTCATCAGCGTATCGAACATGCAATGCCTGAACGTCGGCCTCGCTGTAAATCGCCACAGTGGATATGCCCATTTCCCTACAAGTCCGCATCACACGAATGGCGATTTCGCCACGGTTTGCTATCAATATCTTTTTAAACATGATCTATTTGCAAATATCGCAGTCTGTAATGTGATTTACACCTTTTCAACCCCAAGAATTGAATTTCACCCTCAGAATTGATTTACCTTCGCACCGCAACTGGTGATTCAAACAATCAAAAATATCGCTGTTTTGGTGAGGGCGGAATATCAGCTCGACATTAAAAAACCGGCCGTTTTAGCCGCCGCCATTCTTCAAATGGCCACAATGACCTTGCTCGCATTTCTGTCGCAGCCCAACATCAATGCCAAAATTTGGAACAGTTTGTTTTGGATCATTCTCATTTTCTGCACATTGCAAGCCATATCCAAAAATTTCTTGGGTGTAAACAGGGCTCGATGGATCTATTTCAACCAACTATCATCCCCACAAACCATTTTATGGTCGAAAATGATCTATGGCTGGGCCTCCATGATTGTCCTTACCCTGTGTAACATCATTTTGTTCGCCTTTTTCATGGGTTTCCCCATTGAACACCCCTTCGCCTATTTCACCAACCTCATTCTGGTTATTGCGGGAATAGGAAGCATTTTCACCCTCATCGGCGCCATCGCCTCAAAAGCCAATCAAGCGGGGTTTCTCGCCCCAGTATTGAGCTTACCCGTTGTGCTGCCATTGATTCTTGTGGGTATGCAAGCGGCAAACAAAACCCTCAATCCCGTGCTCGTTTCTTCGGCATGGAACGACATTGCCCTGGTGGGTGCCTTGGATTTCCTTGTGGTGGTTTTGGCTGCAGCCCTGTTTCAACCGCTCTGGCGCGATTGAAACAAGAAACACAACCTCATCAAAATTATTTGCCGGTCCAATCAAACAAAATACGGATCGCCTCATCCATGCCCGCATCTTCGCGATAACGTTTCAGCCAATCCTGCTTTTGCGCCAATTTTATGGCATCAGTACCCGCATCTTTCAAATCAGTTTTCAAAGCGTAAACTGTATCACAAATGGTGCGGTATTTATAATCACGCAACGGCTTATCCTGTGCACGCAAAGCCTCCTGCTGAAGTTCAAACTTCTTCATATTCAATGAATACGTATACGCATTTCGCACCGCTGAAAGTTCAGTAGCACGCTTTTGTACCAAGGCATAATATTCATTTTTCGACAAGCGTTTTTTGGATGCTTCAATGGCTTTTCGGCGCTGTGATTCTTTGTAAGGATTGAACGACTGGTAAGCAGCCGCAGGTATCTTGTCATAAGCCAAATGGAAATCCATTTCCTTCTCGCCTTGCTCAATGCCATCATACACATCGGGCAACACCACGTCTGGCTCTACCCCACGCAATTGAGTGGTTCCACCATTGATGCGATAAAACTTCTGAATGGTCACTTTCAACTGACCGTAACCCCTTGGAAAAACATCGCTCATACCACTGGGAAGCTCAACAAAGGTTTGAACTGTGCCTTTGCCAAAAGTACTTTTACTACCCAAAATGATTGCCCTACCGTAATCCTGTAAAGCGGCAGCCAAAATTTCCGATGCCGACGCACTATAGGTATTGGTCAAAATCACCAACGGTCCATTATAATCCACAGACGGGTTGCGATCCATATGCACTTCAATGCCCCTCATGTCTTTCACCTGAACAATTGGACCTTGGGGAATAAATAAACCGCCCATCTCAATGGCATCTGCCAAACTTCCCCCGCCGTTGTTTCTCAAATCAATGATGATACCCAACGCCCCTTCTTTGGTGAGCTTGGCAATCTCCGCCTTCACATCGCCTGTGCAATTCCTACCCCTACCTCTCTGCGAAAAATCGGCATAAAAACTGGGCAAATGAATCATTCCAAAACGCTTGCCTTTGTATTGCATCATAGCGCTTCTCGCGAAACTCTCTTCAATCACGACCACCTCACGCACGATGGGAATTACCACCAAACTGCCATCCGGTTTTTTTACCGTTAATCGAACCTCTGTACCTTTTTTTCCTCGAATCAATTGAATGGCATCATCCAACTTCATATCAACCACATCCACGGGTTCTGCAGGTCCTTGCGCCACCTTCAAAATCAAATCGCCCGCTTTCAACTCCCCTTGACGATAACTCGCACTTCCCGGAACAATTCTCTCAACCTTGATATATCCATCGCGCTCCGTTAATGTGGCACCAATTCCCTCCAATTTTCCGGTCATACCGATATCGAAGTTCTCTTTGTCCTCTGGTGGAAAATAGTTTGTGTGGGGATCATAGATCTCAGCAATGGTGTTCGCATACATGCCAATCTGGTCTTTGCGATCCATTTTTTTCAATCGTTTGAACCAATCTACATAGAATTTTTTGGTCTCGTTACGCGCTTGCAGCTCCAATGTATCAAAAGGTTTTTGCTTGGCGATGGCCGACGAATCTTTGGCTTTTTTCTGGCTCTCTAGCTTGCGCGACAAACGCTCCATACTTTGAAATTGCAACCACAGTTTCCAATCTTTTTCCAAAGAAATCCAATTGGGCTGAAACTTTTCGGGTTCATCATACACGGTGTAAGTTTCGTCTTTTTCGTAATTCAACGGTTTCGACAATGTTTCGGCAATCATGGGCTCCAACACCGCCAATCGACCCATAAGAATCGACCAAGTAGTATCAAAAAAATCAAACCTACCCACCTGG
>JAIYBO010000244.1 GCA_027488495.1 Bacteroidota bacterium
AATGAGATACTGAAATTTTTTCTCATGTTATTTTATTGTGGCAGGCCGTTGCGAATCCATTTATCGACCTGACCGATTTTACAATCACTCAATTTGCCACCGGGAGGCATCAAACTGTAGGGACTGGTATTTTTCAAGGTACCACTCAAACTGCCTTTGAGGGCTTGGGCTTTTACGAGATCATAGGTATGGAGCGATACGCCACCGGAGGGGCCGCTGCTACCATGACAACCGATGCAATTCTGATTGATGATGGGTTGTATGTTGGCCGTATAGGTGGGGTTGGCCGAATCACAGGCAGAACTGCCATAGTTTTCAGCTTTGTTGTCGTAATAGCAACTCTGCGCAACCACGGTTACCGCGATCAGCAGCATGGAGGGCAACCACCATTTGAATGCTGACTTAGTCATTGGGTGCTCCTTTTTGAATCCATTTACGCACTTGATTGATTTCACAATCGCTCAATTTGCTTCCGCCTTTTGGCATGGGAGAATTACCTGTGTGATCCAGCGATTTCAGTAATCCTTGATTGATGGAGTTTTTCACACCGAGATGGCTAGACAAGTCCACACCTGCACCTGCATTGGGATAGGCGTGACAACCTACGCAGTATTTCGTCATCATGGGTTGAATCACCGCAGCAAATCCCGAAGCGGTTGAATCACATTTAACGGCACAGTTGATGCCATTTTTCGCCCCATCGGCAATCCAATCGTACAGCATTTGCTTTTCAGCCGCTGATAATTTGGTATAACCCCGCGGTGGCATTTCGTTGTCTGCAACCACCTCGTACAGTTCAGAACTGTTGGGCTTCCCTTTCACGACACCACGACTCACAATTTTCTTATAGTTCGACAAATCATACCCTTCTGCGGAGGTACCGGCATCGTGACAGCCACTCATGGCACATTTGGAATTGAAGATGGGCAGAATGTCGCGCTCGAAACATATGGCGGCATTGGGATCACCCATTTGTTCGTGCTGACAAGATTGCATTCCCCAAACACCCATAAAGGCGAAGGCTGCTATGAGCGAAAACTGTTTGATGTTCATGGTTTGTACTGTAAGCGATGATTGAAATTATTTTGCCAATGCGCAATCTACGGTGATGGCAATATCGTCGGAAACCGAAGCAGCACTGGCCGCTGGGATTTTGATTTGATAGTCAGAGCATTTGATGCGGAAATTGGCCTTCAAAGTAACCGCACCATCTTTTACCACAACCTTCCCAGGAACGGTGATGTCTTTGGTTACGCCATGCATGGTCAACTGACCAACTGCCTCTACTGGATACTCGCCGTTTTGGGTAAAATTCACGGCAGCCATGTTTTTGATTTTCCCTTTAAAATTGCTGTATTGAAAGCGAGAAGTTTCCATGTAATTCTCTTGGAAGTGCTTCTGCATCAGGGCTGATTTGAACACGAAACCGTTTACAGGCACACGAAACTGCAACTGATTGTTGGCTGGGGCGATGGCGGCTTCTACTTGACTGTTGTTGGCAGAAAATTCTTCGATAGCGGTTTTGCTTACGAAAGAGATTTTACCCGCAGCAGTTTTGTATACTTGAGCGTTTGAAAGCATGGGCATCAAGGCCACGGCAGCGATAAAGATGTATTTTTTCATGATTGTATTGTTAATTTGAGTTAGTTTTTAATAGAGATAGTTTTTGACCTTTCATATATCAATTTGTATCAGAAGAATCTGAAGCATTCTCGTGATCCAAAGATTTGGACACATCGGCTTTGTGTTGCTCCAATTTCAACAAGGTACAACGACTCATATCGATCTTCTTTTCAGCGAACAGGTCATCGGCCGACATCGGCACCACCAAACCATCGCAAACACATTGAAGTGTCACCATGTCGCCCGCAACCACCCCGCTCACAGAAGCTTGGTAATCTTGGTGGAAATTGGCATTCACATTGAAACCTTCCACACCGGTTTTAATTTGCAAGGTGAGGCTGCTATCGCCAAGTACATCGGCCACTTCGCCTGAGAATTTTACGCTTTTCCCTACAAAGGCCGAGAAGGTTCTGGCCGCGGCTGTATCCGCATTCAATTCGCCCACCCACTGATTCAATTCCTTTTCGAAATCTGGCTTGCCCGCGCTTTGATTTTCAGGGGCCTTGTTCCATAGATAGTAACCCACGATGAGGCCAGATACCAAAATGGCTAAAAGAAGCAGAAGAATGTTACGTTTGTTCATGGTTTTTATGATTTTTGCAAAACAATAAATTGTAGTTGCGTATCTTGTAACAACAAATGTGCCATGAACCCCCAAAAAATGAACCGAAATATTTTTTACTCACTGATAGTTTTCTTTAACTTTTCTGGCTTAAATGCTCAAATTCAATCAAATAGAGTCACATACATTGCCGAAAAAATTTATCAGGCCGACACCGCCTTTGGCACAGCCACCGCCATGGTGGTCGAAAATGGCATCATTCTTTACATGGGGGATGTCAGAACGGCCGATTCCCTCTACCCAACATCTACCAAAAAGGAATTTGCCGGAAAGTATATATACCCGGGATTCATTGATGCACACTGTCATTTCTTGGCCTATTCAAAAGGATTAACAGAAGTAGACCTGGTGGGAAGCAAATCGGAAGCAGACGTGATCAAACGGGCCAAGAAATTTGCAAAAAAGAACAAATTGCCTTGGCTCATCGGTCGGGGCTGGGATCAAAACGATTGGGCCGTGAAGGAATTTCCGAACATGCAAAAATTGAGCAAAGCCTTTCCCGATCGCCCAGTTTGTTTGAGTAGAATCGATGGCCATGCCGTATGGATCAACGCTGCAGCCATGAAAAAGCTTCATCTCAATCCAGACACCCTCATTTTCGGGGGTGAATTTGTGAAAGTGAATGGCGAATTCACCGGGATTTGCATCGACAATGCTGCAGACTGGGTAAAATCCCAATTGCCGTCTGTGCCCTTTTCGGCATGGGAAAAAGGCTTAGAAACCGGATTAACCAATTGTCATGCCCAAGGCCTTACCCAAATTGCAGAAGCCGGAATATCGGTGGCCGACATCGATCTCATTCAAACCTTACAAGCACAAAACAAGCTCAACCTCAGAATTTATGGCATGCTGGCCGTGAACGAAGAAAATCTGGGATACATCTCAAGAAATGGCATGATCTACTCCGATCTTTTCACGATGCGATCGGTGAAGATTTATTTGGATGGCGCTTTGGGATCGAGGGGTGCATTGCTCAAAGGCGATTATTGCGACCAACTGGGACACAAGGGATTGCAAATCATTGATCAACCCAAATTTGAAATGTATCAGAACTTTTTGTTGAACAAGGGGTTTCAGATTTGCGTACATGCCATCGGTGACAGCGCCAACGCCATCGCCCTGAGAACTTTTAACAAATATATACCAGAAGGATATGATGCAAGATGGCGCATCGAACACGCCCAAATCGTGAACATTAAGGACCAAAAAATGTTTAGCAAAAGGAGCATCATTCCGAGTGTTCAGCCCACCCATGCCACATCCGATGCACCTTGGGCCAATGAGCGATTGTGCAATGCAAATGCCAAAGGTGCATATGCCTATCAGAATTTACTGAAGCAAGCCGGAACCATCGCCTTGGGTACAGATTTTCCCGTGGAAGGCATTTCCCCCATGCACACGTTTTATTCCGCCACCCAACGAATGGATGCGGCAGGAAAACTCGAAAGACCTTTCATTGGCGAACAAGCGCTGACCCGAAAACAGGCTTTGTGGGGAATGACTTTGTGGGCGGCTTATGCCAATTTCGATGAAACGCGTACGGGTTCGTTGGAGGCAAGTAAAATGGCAGATTTCGTGGTGATGAATACCGACATCATGGAAGTGGAGGCACCAAAAATCTTGAAAGCCAAGGTCACGCATACATTCATTGGTGGGAAATTGGTTTACGGAAAACCTTAAACGGGTTGCATTGCACAAAATCCTACATTGTGTGATGACCGTCATGTTCTTTATTGAAATTCAACCTAATTTTGCTACATCATGAAATTCACCCACTTGGGCTATTTGTCGATTTTGCTATTGGGCGTTGGCTGCAAAGAGAAATCGCAGTACATCACACCAGAATCCAAACCCATCATTGAATCTGTATACGCCAGCGCTACCATCAATGCGGCGGAACAGTATACGGTGTATCCGGCGATATCGGGAAGAATCATCTCCTTCTCAACCCAAGAAGGCAACAACATTTTGGCAGGGGGATTGATTGCCCACCTCGACAATACCAGCAGCGCTTTGAATGCGGCTACGGCGAAGGAGGCATCGGACCTATCTCAACTGGGCGAAAAGCAAATCCAAGAAGTCGCGGCACAGCTTGCCACGGCAATGGAACAGGCCAAATTGGATTCGATAAACCTCAAACGACAGCAAAATTTGTGGGCACAGCAGATAGGCAGTTTAACGCAATTGGAAGCGAAAAAAATGGCGGCATCGGCCAGTAAAAACGCCGTAAAAGCGTTGCAATCCAAGTTGAGCTTGGTGCAAAAACAGGTGCGTTTTAGTCAAATCCAAGCAAAAAACAACGAAGGAACTGCCCAAAAGACATTGAGTGAGTACGATGTGAAATCAGACATTTCAGGCGAGGTATTTCAGCTACTTGCCGAAAAAGGAGAATGGGTATCGCCCCAGAAACCATTGGCCATCATTGGAAACAGCAAAGACTTTTTGGTTCACATGGAAGTGGACGAGGTGGATATCGCAAAAATAGCGATCGGCCAAACGGTGGTGGTTTCACTAGATGCTTACAAAGGAAAATCGTTCAAAGGGCATGTATCTCGGATTACCCCCATCATGAACGCAAAAACCCAATCGTTTGAGATCGAAGCCGTTTTCGATGAAAAACCCAACAAATTGTACCCCGGATTGAGCGCCGAAGTGAATATCGTAATTGCCGAAAAAACCAGTGCATTGTTGATTCCGGTTGCTTGTTTGGGAAAAGACAATGTGGTGGCTACGGAAGATGGAGATGTGGTGGTTAAACCCGGTTTACGCAATTTGGAATACGTAGAAATTTTGGAGGGCCTCACCCCAACATCGAAGATAGTGGCCCCAAAAGCAAAATAAGGCCATGAGCAACGCCCTACTCATTCAAATTGCCAAAACGCATTTGCTTACGCGCAAGAAACAAAGCGCCATTGCCAGTTTGGGTGTAACGTTTGGTATCGGCACGTTCATTGTTTTGGTGAGCTTCATGACCGGATTGAATGGTTTGTTGGATGGCTTGATCCTCAACAGAACGCCGCACATCCGCATTTACAACGAGGTGAAGCCCAGCGAAAAGCAACCCATCGCCTTGCATCCCGAATACAAGGGGAAGGTCAATATGGTGAGTTCGGTTCGTCCAAAACAGGACCCAGTGAGCATTTACAACAACAAGCCGCTGATGAATACGCTAAAGAAGAATCCTTTGGTGATGGGCATTACGCCACAGGTGAGTGCCAGGATCTTTTATCAATCGGGCTCTGTATTGCTCAACGGAAACGCCATTGGCATTGATGTGTTGGAAGAGGATCGATTGTTCAATTTCAAACAGTACATCGTTGATGGGAAACCCCAAGATTTGGCAAACAACGAAAATGGCATCGTATTGGGCATCGGCGTAGCCAAAAAACTGAGCATTCAAGTGGGCGATAGAATTCAACTCATGAGCAGTACGGGCGCCACCCATCGATTGAAAGTGGTGGGTTTTTTCCAGAGCGGTTTGGCCGATATCGACAAACTTCAGAGTTATGTGAATGTAAAGATGGCCCAACGCATCGCCGGGGAAGGCAACAACTTTGTGACTGATATCAGTGTAAAACTGTTCGACATTGAAAATGCGAAGGGTTTATCGGACCAAATCGCTCAAACTTACGGGGTGAATAGCATCGACATCAAAGCGGCGAATGCCCAATTTGAAACGGGCACCACGATCCGAAACATCATCACTTATGCGGTATCGATTACGCTGCTGATTGTGGCGGGTTTTGGCATTTACAACATTTTGAACATGGTGATTTACGAGAAGATGAACGACATCGCCATATTGAAGGCCACCGGATTTTCGGGTTCCGATGTGAAGCGCATTTTTATTTACCAAGCGATGTTCATTGGCGTTGTGGGCGGATTGATGGGATTGATTATGGGCGGTTCTCTGAGTTATTTGATCAGCAAAGCGCCTTTTGAAACAGAGGCCATTCCCACTGTGAAAACCTTCCCTGTCAACTTTCAACCCTTGTTTTATGTCATCGGTGCGATTTTCGCCATCATCACAACCTTTTTTGCTGGATATCTTCCGGCGCGAAAGGCCAGTAAAATCGACCCAGTAGAGATCATTCGCGGACAATAATCCCATTCACAAACCAGTTACCGATAACCTTCAACAGATACCCATTCCCTAGCCCCCCATCCCGTGAGCCAAAACACCATCCTCAAAACCCTCGATGTTCAAAAATACTTTGTAGACCCTGTCAAGGTGCAAGTGCTCAAGAACATCAACATCGAAGTACAAAAAGGGGAATTTGTGAGCATCATGGGCAAATCGGGCTGTGGGAAAAGCACATTGTTGTACATATTGAGTACCATGGACACCAATTACGAAGGGCAGTTGTTTTTGGGCGATCGATTGCTCACCGGGCTCAGCGGCGCAGAACTCTCAGTGGTGCGCAATGAACACATCGGATTTGTTTTTCAATTTCATTACTTGTTACCCGAATTCACCGTATTGCAAAACGTGATGATGCCTGGTTTGAAGTTGGGCAAAAAAAGCAAAGAGGAAGTGGAGCACGATGCCATGAACAAGTTGAAATTGTTGGGTGTGGATGACCAATTTGCCAAAAAGGCCACACAAATTTCTGGGGGTCAAAAGCAGCGCGTTGCAATCGCCAGGGCATTGATTAACGAGCCCACCATCATCATGGGCGATGAGCCCACGGGCAACTTAGACAGCAAGAACGCGGGCATTGTCTTCGACATTTTCAAAGAGCTCACCCACGAACTGGGCACATCCTTGTTGATTGTTACGCACGATCCCGACTTTGCAGGTAAAACCGACCGAATCATTGAAATGGCCGATGGCTCTGTTGTGTCATAAAACCAGGCCGCGAGTGCACAAATCCCATACCAAGACATTGAATTTCAATGGTTTTTGAGGAACGCCTTGAATTGTAAGCAAATTTCAAATTCTCAGCAAAAAATCAGTTTTTTTCGTATATTTGCAGTCCTTTAAAAAGGTCGGATGGCCGAGTGGCTAGGCACGGGTCTGCAAAACCCTTTACAGCGGTTCGAATCCGCTTCCGACCTCTAAAGTAAGCCCCCTTATTTGAAACGAGGGGGCTTTTTTTATGAGTTAAATCTCGGTTTGCTCGCGGAATTGCAAGTAGAAATGATCTCAGTTGAGGAAATTCAAATCTTTTCTGGAATCAATACAAATCACGGATTGATCCGCAATATTTCTTTCAAAACAATACCTTCAGATTGAATTTCAACCCGATACTCTTTGGTCTCCTTGGCATTATACAAGGGCAGCGCAATGAGATTCTCCCCCGCTACCAATCCTGTTGGGAAATCGTATTCTAGCAACAATTTGCCACCTACATCTCGTAAAATCAATTTACAGTCTCCCGCTCTTTGTGCCTCAATGGCAAAAACCACCTTTCCTGTTTCTGTATTGGTAAACGCTTGAAAGTGCAATTGTCCATTGCTCCCCTGATTTACCACCCAATCATCATCGCACCAAATCTTACTCGAGGGATCTTTGCGATTTTGATTTCTGTACCAATACACGGCGTACAATCCAGGCTCTGCTTTGCTTTCATCGGCATCGTTGTCGAAAAAAACATTGGGGGCCGTTGTAGAAAATCCGCCATACAGATACCCCAAAAGCAGACTATCGCCGAGCAGCGATTCCATATCTACCACTTGGGTCCCTTCCATCCTGGGCATGTATTGCGATGGGATAAATTCGGTACCCGCACCCACCCCTTTGGGCAGTGAAATGGGCAATCGATATTCCTTGTACTCCCCCGCCGCATTGCGTTCAACCACAGAAGCTGTTTGAACTACAGGCACATCCGGATCTTGCACAAGCTCCATCGAATCATTGTAAAAATATTGAGAAATCCCACCGAAGAACACATTGAATTGCGCATCTACCTTGTACGAATACATGGCCAAATGCGCGCTGTGGTATTGGTTGAGTAATTGATGAAACGCCGGAACGGCTTGGATTTTGTTTTGAGCACCTAGCCTCAGCACCGTAGTGTGCGGAATGTTGGCCCGCTCTTGAAAGACCCCCGAAAACAATTGCAAACTTTTCAATACCCTAGGAAAAACCGAAACACTCCGCCCACCCAAATCATCAAGCGCTTGGCCACTCCCGTTGGCTTCATCCAACACTTCCCAAGACAAATCTTCCATCACATTCAAATCCCGTCGGCGAATTACACTATCTATCAATTCATCCAACCATTGAACCGTAAAACGGGGCGAATTCACCACCGAAAACACCCGTATCCCGCGATGATACTCTTGCTCAAACCCAGGTCCGTTCTGAGGTCCCATGGGATTATACAACCCATCGAATCGATGTCCGCCCGCAAGATAAAACTTCCCATCCGCCACAACCATCCCCCCACCCGTGAGGGCGAATTTGGGATCTTGGATCACAGAAAACACCTTTTTAACTTTCGCTTTGGCCCATTTTTTATCGGTTGAATTGTATTTTCTTCGTTGCGAATTGTTGACCGAGGGATTTTTACTTTTTCTGCTGCGGTTGACTTTGCACTCATCGAACCAACTTTCTAAGGCTTTGAGATCTACTCTGGTGAGGTAAGGAAACGTCCGATGTACTTCTCTATCACCCATCCCTTGAGTAACATCGTTCGATGAAAGGAGGCCATATCCCCCGGCCAAATACAAAAAATCACCTTCTTGTGCCCACAGCATGTTGGTAGATGACAATTGTGATTCAACCATCGGTGGCAACCCCTTAATGGGCAATGAATCGATGGTTTTTTGCTGCGGATCGATCTGCCAGATATAGCGATTGGCGTGAGCAGAATCGAAAGCCCTGAATGGCTGCCTGCGGTGCAATCCATCGCGACGACCGCCCATCACATACCACTTCCCATTGAATTGGGCCACAGAAAATGAATGAAGGGCCGGCAAACCCGAAAAAGTCACGGGTTTCACTGAAAGTTCAAACGGATTGGTTTGACCTTGGCTTTGCTTAGGAACGACCATCAACAATGCCAATAAAAATGCAATCCGCAAAAGCACACCCATTCGCGTCAACCCACGCAGAAAACCAAATAACTGACTCGTTGCGAAATGAAAAGAATCCTGAATCGCTTCAATCTCTATGGCAATTCGCCCATTAAATCGTTGCTTGTTTGACACTTTCATTTTACACAAAGGTATCTGAGATGAATGAAAATCACAGTGACATTCCACACAGAATCAACCCTCCTAAAGGTAAAACATCTCGAATGAAGTAAAAATTACGGATTTCCCTTAAAAATCCCTTTCTCAATTGCGATTTTCCGTTTTTTTATCGCCCTTCATCCCCATAGATTTGAATTTTATGTTAAATCAAGCCCCCCTCTATTCTCGATTTTGGCAATATCTGCGCGAGCGATTCCCGTTGCATTCACACGGGATATTGATCGCGGCCTTCGGATTTAGCGCCATTGGATATTCTCGCGTTAGCAGAGACGTTGCCGGCTTCATTCCTTTCAACGATTATTTGATCTGTATCTTCAATACCATTACGTTGTTCTTTTTGCTCCGGGTCTTTGACGAGCACAAAGACGCCAAGGAAGATGCTCTGTATCGCCAAGAGTTGCCCGTCCCAAGGGGATTGATATCGCTCAGAGAACTCCGAAACATCGCCTGGGTGGTATTTGTGTTGCAATGCTTGGTGACAGCATTAACCCTCCCCCAGATGTTGCCCCTATACGCCATGGTGATTGGGTATTTGCTGCTGATGGGCAAAGAATTTTTTGTTGCCGAGTGGTTGAAAAAACGACAATTCTGGTACGTCACCAGCCACATGCTCATCATTCCATTGGTGGATGTTTATGCCAGCGGATATGATTGGTATTTGGAGGGCAGCGAAGCGCCATTTGGATTGATTTTCTTTTTTGGCGTGTCATTCATGAATGGCATTGTGTTAGAGGTGGGTCGAAAAATACGGGCTCCTCACGACGAAAAGCCAGGTGTAGATACTTATTCCGCGATGTTGGGATTAACACGCGCTTTGCGTCTTTGGGTACTTGTACTGTTTTTTACCTTGATTTTGGCTCTGGGTGCGGCGCATTACGCCCATGCCAAACCCGTGGTTTCCATTGCATTGATTGTGTATTTCTGCCTCACCCTTTGGGCTGCCATCCACCACCATCGCACACAAACTTCATCCAGCGCAAAATGGGTTGAACAAGCCAGCGGTTTGTGGACCATCTTGATGTATTTGACATTGGGCGGCGTGTTAACCTTCATGCAGTGGATATGACAAAGTGGTTCACGGCGCAATCCAACCCCATTGAAACAGCAAACATTCAATGCGTTGGTGGCAAAGGCAAAAACCTCTTCACGATACAGCGCATGGGATTTCGCGTCCCACCGTTTGTGGTCCTCAGCCCGCAAATGGATTCCCCAGAAAACCTCAGTGATGCCGACATCGAATGGCTCCAAACCGAATTGCCAAACACCGAGTTTTTGGCGGTGCGATCCTCTGCGATGGAGGAAGACGGCGGAGAATACAGCTTCGCTGGGCAATTCAAATCGGTGCTTTTTGTGCCCTTCCACAAACTCAACCAGGCGATACAAGAAGTATGGCAATCTTTGAGTTCGGCCCACATCGAAACCTATTGCAAACAGCACAACTTACCGCCACCCACGCGCATGGCCATTGTGATTCAGCAAATGATTCCGGCAGAAACGGCCGGGGTTTGTTTTGGCATGAACCCCATCAATGGCAAACGCAATGAAACCCTTATCTCCGCAGTATTTGGCTTGGGCGAAGGGCTGGTGAGTGGCAATTTAAACGCCGATACATTTACGGTTTCTCCCGCTTGGGGAGCAGAGCCGGCGATCGCGTCTACGATATCGAAAAAAACAACTGGCATCTTTTGGAACCCTCAGGGCGATGGCATCTGTGAGCAACCCATCGAAGAACACAAACAAGACCAACCCGCATTGAGCACAGCACAAATTTTGGCCATTACAGCCGCTTCGGAAAAGCTCAAAACGGCGCTACTCAAACCGCAAGACATAGAATTCGCATACCTTGATGGGGCGTTGTATTTGTTGCAAACGCGCCCAATTACAGGCCTGCATCGCATGGCAGACCCCAGTGGCGAGAAAATCATTTGGGACAACAGCAACATCATAGAATCTTACCCCGGCGTAACAACACCCCTCACCTTTGGCTTCATCCTCCAAATGTATGAATCGGTGTATATACAACTTTGTCGTTTGCTTGGCGTGAGCGAAAAAGACCTGATAGACAATCATCACCTGTTTGCAAACATGCTGGGATTGATCCAAGGCAGGGTGTACTACAACCTCTTGAGCTGGTATAAGGCATTGGCATTGTTGCCGGGATATTCGTTGAACGCCGAATTCATGGAGAAGATGATGGGTGTGAAAGAGCGATTTGAGCTCAAAAACCTACCCCAACGAACCCGCTTTCAAGAAAAGTTGCGCGTGCTCAACATGGTAAAATCCATGATTTCAAACTTGAGGGCATTGCCCAAAATGCGTCGCGATTTTCAGAGTGAGTTTGAATTGGTGATGCAAGCGTACAATCGCAATGATTTGAGTTTACACAGTGCGGAAGAGTTGATGGTTCTGTATCAAAATTTCGAACAAACGCTGCTAAAAAAATGGAAAGCGCCTTTGGTGAACGATTTCTTTGCGATGATCTATTTCGGGGTCACCCAAAAATTGGCCGTTAAATACCAATTGCCGGAGGGCATTCACAACGACTTACTTTGCGGTGCGCGCGACATCATCTCCACCGAACCCATCGAAAGGATGCAGAAAATCAGCACAATGATTCTGGCAAATCCGCAAGCCAAACATGATTTCGAAACCCTTCCTGCCGAACAAATTTGGTCGGAATTGAACCAATACCCAGAAATTCACGCATCCATCACAGCCTACATCCAAAAATTTGGGGACCGCTGTGTGGGGGAATTGAAACTGGAAACCATCACCTATCGCCAAAACCCGTTCATGTTCATCCAAGGGATACAATCCTATGTGAGGCAGGGCATTGTTTACAAACACAGCGCTGGGGGCATCGATATCGACATGCGAGATGCGGCCGAAAAAATCGTTCGACAAACGTTATCGAACAAGCCTTTGAAACGATGGATCTTCAATTATTTCCTCAAGCAAACCCGCATTTTGGTGAGTGCGAGAGAAAATTTGCGCTTCGAAAGAACCCGCGGATTTGGCAAAGTGAGGGAGATTTTCATCGCCTTGGGAAACAAATTGTACGCCGAAGGCATCATTCAGAACCCCCGCGATATCTTTTACCTCAAGCACCACGAAATTTTCGATTTCATCAAAGGCACCGCCGTCACCCCATCGTTGAGCACCCTGATTGAATTGCGCAAAAAGGAATTTCAAGGATTTGAAACCACCCCAACCTCTGAGCGAATTGTTACTTTCGGCATGGTTTATCACGGCAATTCTTTCCAGCAAGCCGAGTCGATGACCGATTCTTTTCAAGGCGATTTACAGGGATTGGGATGCTGTCCGGGCAGGGTAAGGGCCAAGGTACAAGTGGTGCATCACCCCAGTGAGGTAGAAGATTTACAAGGCGATATACTGGTTACCGCCAGCACAGACCCAGGTTGGGTAACACTGTTCCCCACCGCTTCGGCCATTTTGGTTGAAAGAGGATCGCTGCTATCGCACAGCGCCATCGTTTCCCGTGAATTGGGAAAACCCTGCATCGTGGGCATCACCGGCCTTTTACACCGATTAAAAACCGGCGATTGGGTAGAAATGGATGGCAGCACCGGGCAAGTTAAATTGATTGAACCAACCCCCATCGAAAAACCATGAGCGAAGTGATCACAGAAAAAGCGGCCTTCGATTTCATTCGATACGCCAATGTGTGGGAAGACGCCCATTCGCTGTTATCGGGGTTGAACGTAAACAAAGATGCCAAGCTGTTGAGCATTGCTTCCGCGGGCGACAATACCCTGAGTTTACTCACTTTAGAACCCAAAATGGTTGTTGCGGTTGACATCAATCCGGTGCAATTGTACCTCACCGAACTCAAAATGAGATGCATTCAATGCTTGGATCGTGAAGTCACTTTGGCATTTCTGGGATTTAGGGCGTGTGAAAATCGTAAAGAAACTTATCAAAAAGTTCGTTCGCATCTGAGCAAGGAAGCCCAACAATACTTCGACCAGACCATTGAAAACTGGGCGCAACAGGGCATCATCCACACAGGGAAATTTGAAAAATACTTTCAGCTGTTCAAAAAGCGAATATTGCCTTTGATTCACTCACAAAAGACTGTTAAACAATTACTTACCGAAAAAACAGAATTGGAACAATCGGCATTTTACCAAAAACATTGGAATAATTGGCGATGGCGTGGACTGGTAAAATTCTTTTTCAGCAGTACTGTGATGGGGAAATTGGGCCGAGATCCAGCGTTTTTCAACGAAGTAAAAATCAATGTCTCGGAATATATTTTGCGCAAATCGGCCCAGCAATTTGAAAGCAAAAATTCTCAACACAACCCTTTCTTGAGGTATATCCTCACCGGTAGCTTTGGAGACACCCTGCCCCATTATCTGCAGGAGCAAAACTACCCCATCATCAAAAGCCAAATCCATAAAATCGTCCTGTTTCAGGGATTTGCGGAAGACGCCATTGAAACGCACGGACCTTTCCATGGCATGAACCTCAGCAACATTTTCGAATACATGGATCGCACCTTGTTTGAACAAACCGCCACCAAACTGTGCGAGGGCCTCTACCCTGCTGGCAAACTGGTTTACTGGAATTTGATGGTGCCCCGGAGGATGTCGCAAATTTGCCCGGAACTCAAAGAAGACAGTGAGATGATTTATCATTTAAACAAATCCGACCATGGTTTTTTCTACAATAGCATTGTGGTAGACCAGAAGAAAAACGCGGAATGAGTGAGGTGATGCATCACATAGAATCCATTCAAATTCATCGGGTATGTATCTCGGATGGATTGTGGGGCGCGAGCAATTTGTTTGCCAAGTCCTTGTATCCCGCGGGCGTTCAATTCCATGAATACAGCGATAAAAAAAGGGCCTTGTGCGGTTGGGTGATGACCCAAAATGCGAACATCATTGGCAGGTTGGCGGCCTATTTGGGTCGGTTTTACGATGCCGAAGCGCTGTTAACGCTACCCAAGGATGAATTGGCAATCAAAGGAAAAAAAGCCTTCTCGGGCAAGGTGTTTTTGGGCAATTACGAATGCATCAACAACCCAGAAGCGAGTGAGCGACTGTTTGAGCAAGTGTTCAACGATTTACAGCATTGGGGATTCAACCAAGCGATCGGACCCATGACGGGCAATACTTGGAACGATTATCGTTTCAAAACATCGGGCGAAGATTTGTTTTTGGGGGAATCGCAACAATTGGAATACTATGTGAATCAGTGGCGGTTGGCGGGTTTTGTTGCCATTGAAAACTACCATTCCACCCAGATCACTGAATTGGATGGGGTGAACGATAAAATCCAGGTTCTGACCAAGGGATTGATGGCTACAGGCGTGGTATTTCGGAACGTAAGAATGTCGCAATGGGAAGAGGAATTGAAACGGATTTATGATTTGAGCTTGGTCTCTTTCGCTGGGAATGTGCTTTACGAACCCATTGATTGGCAAGAATTTAGTGACAAATATTTACCACTGCAACGAATTGTGGATCCGCAATGGATTGAACTGGCAGAAAACGAAAAAGGTGAATTGATTGGATTTGCTTTTGCCATTCCCAATTTGATGGATCCGAGCAACGACGGACTGGTGTTAAAAACGGTGGCCCGCAGCAACCACAAAAGTTATCGGGGTTTGGGATTGATTTTGGCGCAACAACTTCATTTAAAGGCCTACCAAGCGGGCAAGAAATACGTAATCCATGCCTATATGCACAGTGGAAATGCCTCTTTGGCCTGTTCCAATACACTGCACGGCAAGATCAGTGCCACCTATCAGTTGTTTGAAAGAACCTTGGATACGTTATGACAACGGGATTCAACATTGTTTCGCATTTTCACGCGGCCGCAGGCCGCGTGCCTCATCGATTGGCCATTGCCGATGTAAATGGTGAAATCACCTTTGGCGATCTTCAAAGGGCCGTTATACAACAAGTGACGCAGTTTGAAAAGCAAGGCCTACAACCAGGCGATCGTGTTTTGGTTTTTGTGCCCATGGGCATTGACCTCTACATACATGTCTTGGCCCTGTTTCACATGGGTTGTACGGCCGTTTTCTTAGACGAATGGGTGAATATCAAACGGCTACAACTCTGCTGTAAAATCGCCAATTGCAAGGGGTTTATTGGCACACCCATGGCCAGATTCATTGGCAGATTCATCCCCGAACTGAGGGCCATCCCCGTTTGGATCAAAGGAAAAATCAACATCGCCGAAAAAAGCAGCCGAACAATCGCCCAAAACAAGGCCTCTTCCAGCCAATTCGATCATTCACCCGTTGTGATCAACCCCAATACGGAAACTGCCCTCATCACCTTCACCACCGGAAGCACCGGCATTCCCAAAGCAGCCAAAAGAACCCACGCCTTCCTCGATGCCCAATTTTCGGCATTGAAAGACACCCTGAACGCCCATGATGCGCTGATCGACATGCCCGCTCTCCCCATAGTGCTTTTGATTAATTTGGGACTCGGCATTCCAAGCATTGTCCCCAACTGGAAACCCAGTAAGCCACACAAAATCAAACCAAAAAACATCATCGCTCAGTGGGAAAAATATGGCGTAAACCGATTGATTGCATCGCCCTATTTTGTTGAATCGATGGCCATATCCCAGACCAAACACCCCCATCCTTACCGCGGTATCCAGCAGATATTTTCGGGGGGAGCACCCGTTTTCCCGGATTCAGCGGCGCTGTGGTGTAACGCTTTCCCAGATAGTCAAATCCAAGTGGTTTTCGGCAGCACAGAAGCAGAGCCCATCGCAAAAATCGATGCGAAAACATTGAAAAACTGCCACTTACAATCAGAACATGGACTTTGTGTGGGTGACATTTCCCCTTGGACCGAAGTGCTGATCCTGCCCATTTCAGGCGAGGACATGGTTGCTCAATCAGACGAAGACATGCATTTAATGGCGCTGAAAGAATTGCAAGTGGGTGAGATTGTGGTTCGTGGCGAACACGTATTGCGCGAATATTTCAACAACCCCGAAGCCTTATTGAAAAACAAAATCTTTTATCAAAACCAATGCTGGCACAGAACGGGCGATGCCGGATTCATTGGCACCGACAAAAAATTGTATCTGCTTGGAAGAACTCAGCAAATCTTTTATCACGAAGGACAAGCCGTATATCCGTTTTTGGAAGAATACAAAATCAAACAAATTGAAGGCGTATCGATGGGAACTCTCTTAAAAATGAATGACAAAGTGATTTATTTCATTGAGTTGAAAGACCCCAAATTCCAGCCGAGTGTAGACCTTTTTGTTCGATGCAATTCACCTAAACCAGATTGGGTGGTGTATAAACCCCTTCCAAGAGACAAACGACATCACACAAAAATTGATTACGATCGATTGATGGGCTCCATGGCTTAAAACCGTGGGTTTTGCTTAATTTCGCTGTATGGCAACCGCAAGCACCAAGTACCTCGGACAATTACGCTGCAGCAATGTGCATTTGCAGAGTGGAACTGAAATTTTTACCGATGCACCCACAGACAACAAAGGCATGGGATCGGCGTTTTCCCCCACAGACCTGTGTGCATTGAGCCTCACCACCTGCATCATCACCACATTGGGTCTTTATGCACAAACGAAAGGTTTTGAGATCCTCAACATCACCGCAGAAACCACCAAACACATGGCGTCTGACCCCCGCAGAATTTCAAAAATCAGCAGCTATATCCACGTTGAATTACCCACTGGCTTGCCCGAAAACATCCAAGAAATCATGATCCGTGTGGCCAATACCTGTCCGGTCGCCAGAAGCCTTCACCCCGATATCGAAAAGGACCTACAAATCACCTTCGACATCCAACCCAACGTCTGAGATTTCATCGCGTTGCGCGGGCGTATCCACAAAAATTTGATCTGCGAATTTCTGACTCACCTGGCTGGTTTTGCCGTTAATTTCAATTTCGATGAGCGCATCGTATGGTTGAATCCGTTTGACCAAAATCTCACTACCCAATTGCAATCCCACCGAATCAACATACTGTAAAAAAGCGGCAGAATTATCGCCCACACCAATGAGAACGGCCGACTGCGTTGCTGCCAACATCGAGAGCGTGCGCTTGGGCTTTACCTGAAACACCCCATCCTTGGAAGGAATCAAATCGCCATGGGGATCGATCTGGGGAAAACCCAAAAATGCATCCAACCGATCCATCAGTTCGTTGGATTGGATATGCTCCAATTGTTCCGCAATTTCATGGACTTGATGCCAGGGGAATCCCAAACAACGACACAAAAAGGTCTCCCACAAACGGTGCTTCCGCAAAACATCAATGGCCAACGACCGACCGGATACCGACAATGACACCTTGCCATACTTCTCGTAGCTCACCAATTGCTTTTCTTTGAGGCGCTTGAGCATATCGGTGACCGTAGCAGGCTTCACCCCCAAATGCGCTGCCAATTCATTGGTCCCAACCGCCTCCACCCCCACTTCCTCGGTGAGTTTCAATAAGGCCTTGATGTAATTTTCTTCGGTAAACGTGAGCATAGTGCGATGTAAGTACTGCAAAGTTGGTTTCATTTTTGGCAATTCCTAACTCTTTTGAGAGCCACGTCAAACATTTCAATGTTAGACGAATCTAACTTAATTACTTTTGTTAGCAAAATACATATGTTACGCATCGCCATACCCTTTCGCTTGTTCATACTAATCGGACTCCAGCTATCACCATTATTTGCTCAACCCAAACCCCCACGCACGAGATTCCTCGCCGATAGCGCTGCCCTTGATGCCATCATCATCACCGGATCACTCAAACCCGAAAGCAAGCACAGCAGTCCCATCGCCATCGAAGTATACACCCCCACATTCCTTAGAAAAAACCCTTCAACCAACCTCTTTGAGGCCCTGCAAAACATCCACGGGGTGCGACCTCAAGTGAACTGCAACATTTGCAATACGGGCGATATTCACATCAATGGACTCGAAGGTCCGTATACCATGGTATTGATTGACGGCATGCCCTTGGTCAGCGGATTATCGTCGGTTTACGGACTCTCGGGCATCCCTTCGGCGATGATTGAGCGGTTAGAAATCATCAAAGGACCGGCATCGGCATTGTTCGGCAGCGAGGCCGTGGGCGGACTCATACACGTTGTCACCAAAAAAGCGAGCAGCGCACCCAGGTATCACTTCGAACATTTCAGCACATCGCACGGAGAAATCAATACCGACTTGGGCTTTAAACATACATTAACGAAGCGATTGATCTTGCTCACCGGCATCAATCATTTTTATTTTCAGCAGCGGCTAGACCAAAACCGGGATCAGTTTACCGACGTGGCGCTGCAGCATCGCCTCTCCATTTTTCAAAAATGGCAATACCAAAGGCCGTTCAACCGCAATTTCCAATGGGCCACGCGCTTTTACACCGAAGATCGATGGGGCGGCGATGTCTTATGGACTCCCCAAGACCGTGGCAAAACATCGCGCTATGGAGAAAGCATTTACACCCAGAGATACGAACTCTATGGCCAATATCAGCTCCCCGTAACCCTACCCATGAACCTGTCGGTTTCAGCCACCTCCCACCACCAAAACAGTGTCTACGGTGCCACACCCTTCCTCGCCAATCAGTCGATTTTCTTTGGACAACTGACCACCCATCCCACCCTTAAACAGGCCGATATTCTGATCGGCATTTCTTGGCGATATACGCAGTATCGCGACAACACAGCGGTGAATAAAGGCAGCGTCATAAACAACGGACATCTGCCAGGGGTGTTTGCGCAATGGGAGAAATTGCTCCCCAAAGACCGCAAAATTTTGATGGGTATGCGGGTTGATCATCACCCGGTGCATGGCCCCATCTTCACCCCGCGCATCGCCCTAAAACACAAACTCTTGCACAATACTGTGCGATGGAACTTGGGTTCAGGATTTCGGGTGGTGAACGTATTTACCGAGGATCATGCAGCCCTCACAGGCGCTAGAACGGTAGTTTTAAATCCCCATCTACAACCAGAAAAATCGATGAATATCAATGTGCAACTCTTGCGCAGTGCAACTTGGAAACGCCAAACACGCATCACCCGGGAATTCAACGCTTTTTACACGCATTTTCAAAATCGCATATTGCCCAATTACAGCGTGAATCCGAATGAAATCCATTACGACAACCTACAAGGATATGCCTATAGCCGTGGGATTTCTGGGAAATTGGATGTCCAAACCCATCGTATCACCCTTTCTGTTGGCGCCACTTGGATGAATGTTTCGGTGGTTCAACACAGCATCACAACCCGTCCGCTGCTGACAGAAAAACTCAATGGCACGATGTCGCTGTCTTGGAAAATTCCCCAAAGCGCTTGGCAAATGGATTATACCAGCTCCGTTTGCAGTCCGATGGCCCTGCCCTTGCTCGGTCCGCTCGACCCCCGTCCTCCATTCTCCCCTTGGTGGGCTTTGCATAATGTGCAGCTTAAGTTGAAACAAAAACAGGATCGACAGTTGTTTTTCGGGGTAAAAAACTTGTTCAATTTCACGCCAGCACGCAGCACCCCATTTTTGATCGCCAGGAGCGCTGATCCTTTTGATAAAGGCGTAACGTTTGATTCCCAGGGCAATCCAATACCGAGTTCAAACAACCCATATGCCCTCACTTTTGACCCGAGTTATGTGTATGCGCCCAACCAAGGCAGGCGGGTTTTTCTGGGTTTTAGGATGAGTTTGAACCAGTGATTCAGTGGTGTTAGCGCATCACAAGCATCACCAACCCCAGCAGGGCGATTTGCAACAAAAACATCACCACGCCAAAGCGAAGTCCGCGGCTGCCCGCTTGCATCAATTTTTTGACGCTTACTTTTAATCCGATGGCTGCCATGGCGATGGTTAAAATGACTTTGCCGATATACTCCACTTCTTTGAGGGCGGGTTTGGGGATATCGATTACGCTCACCAACAAGGTTACCAGGATAAAACCGATGAGGTACCAGGGCAACTGAAAATAGCGCTTCCAACTGCCTTGGGAATGGCGCTGGGTGAGGTACGTCATGAAGATCAACCCCGGAGTAAGCAAGGCAACGCGGGCCAATTTCACGGTGATGGCGATGTCTCCGGCCGACTTACCAATGGCAAATCCAGCACCCGCTACGTTACCCACTGAGTGCAGCGATCCACCCACCAAGTAGCCCATGGCGGAGGCGGCTACGTCTTGGGAAGGCCAATCTACTTGCAGCAATGCCCAAGGAAGCACAAGCATCCCCATGGTTCCCAGCAAATTGATCACGGCCATGGCGATGGCTACGTCTTCTTTGTTTTGTTTTTGGAGCGATGGGGCTAGGGCTGCGATGGCACTGGATCCACAAATGGCGGTACCGAAGCCCA